>JAUWGD010000069.1 GCA_030606585.1 Dehalococcoidales bacterium
TTCGCCGAGCATGTCGTCCGCACGCCTTTGGTGCAGATAACGTCCTTGATGGCTATCGGTACCCCGGTCAGCGGGCTGCCGTTACCGGCTGCGATAGTTTCATCGGCTTTCTGCGCCTGCTCCAGGGCCAGTTCATCGGTGACCGTCACCAGCGCCTTAACTTTGGGTTCCACCTGTTTGACGCGCTCGAGATAGTCCTTCGTCAACTCGACGGAGGATATCTTCTTCTCCCTCAATAACCTGCTTGCTTCGTGTATCGTTACCTGCACACTCATTATTCAAGCACCGCCCTTACCTTAAAGCAGTCGCTCTCCCGCCGCGGAGCGTTGGCCAGAATATCCTCCGGCGGTAGAGAAGGCTTTACCTCGTCTCCCCGCATGACGCTCTGGAGGGCTACGGACTGCGCCGTGGGAGGTACGTCGGTGGTATCCACCTGCTGCAACACCTCGAAATTCTCCAGAAGATTGGATAGCTGCTCGCTGAACCGGGTAATTTCCTCCTCGGTAAGGGCGACCCTGGCCAGGCGGGCGATATGCAGTACTTCTTCTCTACTTAGCTTCATAATCAACTCCCGCTAACTATTTCTACGAATGTGTTTTATGCGCCAATTATATCATTCGCTTTCAGCCTCAGGCAACTGCATCTGAACATAAAGTCGCATTCTTACCATAAAACGCGATATAATATAGTAAACTGAAACATGTTATCTATGTGTTATCGCGCTATTATCGTGATGAAGGAGGCAAGATATGGGAGAAAGGGTGATGATATTCATCGACGGGAGCAATCTTTACCATTCGCTTAAAAATTATTTTAAAAGAACGGACCTGGATATCGGCAAATTCTGCCGCAAGATTTTACAAAAACGCCAGCTGATTAGAATTTATTATTATAACGCTAGAGTGGGACAGAAACAGGAACCCGAGCTTTATAAACAGCAGCAGGCTTTCTTTGACGGCGTCAATTCCATACCTTATACCGAGCTGCGACTGGGACGCCTGGTCTACACCAATCAATGGCCGACCGTGCCGCCCTACGAAAAGGGCACCGACGTGCAGCTGGCCACCGACATGATAACCCACAGCTATAAGGGCAATTATGATGTCGGCATTCTCGTCGCCGGAGATAACGACTTCGCCGGCGCCGTCCAGGCCGTCAAAGACAACGGGAAGCACGTCGAGGTCGCCTTATTCGGCAAGCAGGGTACTTCCCAGCAGTTAAGGATGGTCGCCGACCGGATAATATCCCTTAATTCCCGTCTGCTCAAAGACTGCTGGAAATAGCTCGCGGCTTCCGGAAAGTAGCTGATGAGGGACAAAGCCAGGAAAATCCGGGAAACAAAGGGGCGCCCCAGCCCGCGGCTTTCCCGGGAAGAGGGCACCATTATCAAGGACTGGGGCGGGAGATTGCCGGTAGCCCTCATCTACCCGAACTCCTACTACCTGGGCATGTCCAACCTGGGAGTCCACTCCGTCTACAAACTCCTGAACGACAACCTGCGGGTCGTCTGCGAGAGGGTTTTCTACGAAAAAGAAGATAAGAAAGCCCCCGCAGCCTTAGAATCGGGGCGGCCGCTGGCTGATTTCGCCGTTATTGCTTTCTCGATTTCCTACGAACTGGACTACTTCAACGTCGTGAATATCCTCAAAGCCAGCGGCATTCCGCTGTATGCCGCCGACCGCGACGAAAGCCATCCCCTGGTTATCGCCGGTGGCCCCTGCGTCATCGCTAACCCCATGCCCCTCGCCCCATTTTTCGACTGCTTTTGCATCGGTGAGGCCGAGACTCTCCTGCCCGTTATGATTCCCGCCCTGCTGGAAAGCATACTCCCGGGAGAGGAACCCCGGGATGAATTGCTGAAAACGCTGGCGACCATACCCGGCATTTACGTCCCCACCCATTCCCCGGAAAATCCCGTTGCCCGCCAGTATGTTGACAATCTCGACGACTTTACCGCGAACTCGGTGATACTCACCACTGATACCGAACTCGGCGATTTATATCTTATCGAGGCGGAGCGGGGCTGCCAGCACGGCTGCCGCTTCTGTCTGGTTAATACCGCCTTCTCTCCCATGCGCTTTCGCTCCGCGGAAAACATCCTTAAGCAGGCCAAGGGAGGACTGAACCAGCGCCGGCGCATAGGGCTGGTGGGCCCCGCCGTCACCGACCACCCCCATATCAACGAGCTTCTGGCCGGACTGAACCAGCTGCGCGCCGAGCTATCCATAAGCTCACTGAGGATAGGCTCCATCTCCGCCGATATCCTCGATGCCCTCACGAAAGGCAAGACGCACTCCATCGCTATCGCCCCTGAGGCCGGTTCGCAGCGACTCCGCGACATGATAAATAAAGGCATCTCGGAGAGTGAAATCCTGGAAGCGGCCGACAGGATAGCCGGCCAGCGTTTTACCCAGCTCAAGCTCTATTATATCATCGGTTTGCCTACCGAGACCGATGAAGACGCCGAAGATATCGTTAAACTGACCCTGGCGATTAAAGACAGGCTCGACCGCAAGCAGAGCAGCGCCCGCATTACCCTCAACGTCGCCCCCTTCGTTCCCAAGGCGGGTACGCCTTTCCAGTGGCTGCCCATGGCCACCCAGGACTCGTTGAACGAGCGCCTGGGGATATTGAGGACTACCCTGCCCTTAAAGGGTATCAAGCTCAACGAGGAAAGCCCCGCCTGGAGCCATATTCAGGGAGTTTTAGCCCGCGGTGATGAAAAAGTGGCCGAAGTCCTGGCGAACATGGAAGAGGTTACCCTGGCCGGATGGCGTAAAGCCGTTGAAGCAAGCAATCTTGATATTGACTATTATGTCAACCAGAAATGGGATATAGAAAAAAAGCTGCCCTGGTCTGTGATTGATACCGGAATGAAGTCCGAAAGACTGTGTGATGAGTTGGGGAAAGCACTGGCGTAGCCCTGCTAGCCCAGTAACTCCGTCACCACTTCGTTGATTTCCTTGCCGTCCGCTTTGCCCTTGAGATTGGGCATCAGTTCCTTCATCACTTTACCCTTGTCGCCAGGGCCCTGCGCCCCCACCGCCGCAATGACTTCTTTGGCCGCCGCCGTTATATCCTCGCGGGTCATCTGCTCGGGCAAATAGCTCTGGAGGATGGCCATCTCCGCTTCCTCTTTGTCCACCAGGTCCTGCCTGCCCCCCTGCTTGAAAGCGTCGATGCTCTCCTGGTGCCTCTTTACTTCTTTAGCGATGATGCCCAGAATATCGGCGTTGTCCAGGTCGGACTGCCTGGCTTTTTCGGCGTTGTTAACCGACGCTATCAGCATGCGGAGAGTGTCCTTCTTGACCGTATCCCCGCTCTTCATCGCCCCTTTGATATCGTCGGTTATGCTGCGTTTGAGGTCTGCTTCCTGCTCCATAATGACCTGTTTACCTGTTTTTCCGTTCTATGTCGGGCTTATCTAAAGCGGGCGCGTATTAGCGCCGGTACATTCTGGTGGTCTTGGCAGCTCCGCGTTTCTTGGCCGCCTTCTTGCGCTTGCGCTTGATGCTGGGTTTCTCGTAGTGTTCACGGCGCCGCAGTTCCGCTAAAATACCGTCCTGCTGCACCTTCCTGTTGAACCGCTTGAGCAAACTGTCAAAGCTCTCTTCATCTCCAGCTGTCACTTCAGCCAAGTAGCATCACATCCCTTCCGAATTTTGTATCCCAATATTATAGGGGTCGCCGGTCCTTCCGGCGCTACCCCCAAATCAATCAAGGCTTGTGTGTCTCACAAACTAAATGAAACGCACCATAATATTGTAATCGGCTTTGGGCGCCCTGTCAAGATGGCTAACCAGTATATTGATAAATGCTCAGCCCTGCTCTACTCTTCTCATTATCTCAACGGCGGCCACCAGCCCGGAAGCAGATGCCTGCACCAGCCCCCGGCTGACCCCGGTGCCGTCGCCCACGGCGAACATGTTGCGGATTTCCGTCTCCAGGCAGGAACTGAGTTGCGGACGGAAGGAATAAAACTTTACCTCTATCCCGTAGAGTAAAGTATCCGGAGATGCCACGCCCGGCATCATTTTATCCATGGCCATCAGCATCTCTATCAGGCCGGTGAGATGGCGAAAGGGAAGAGCGAAGCTTAAATCGCCCGGCGCAGCGCTCTTCAACGTCGGCTTCACCTTACCCTTTTCTATACGCTCCGGAGTGGAACGCCTACCCTCCAGCAGGTCGCCGAATCGCTGTACCAGCACCCCTCCGCCGAGGAGGTTAGCCAGTCTGGCCAGGTACTTGCCGTAGGCAATCGGCTCGTGAAAAGGCTTGGTGAAATCGGTACTCACCAGCAGCGCGAAATTGGTATTTTTACTCTTCCGGCTGGCATAGCTGTGCCCGTTTACCGTCACCACGGAGTCGGTGCCTCCGGTAGATTCCATGATAACCTCGCCGGCGGGACACATGCAGAAAGTCCGGATACGGTCGTTAAAGCTCTGCGATTTATACTCCAGCTTTATTTCATAGAGTATGTCGGTCAATTTTTTCATTACCTTTACCGGCACTTCTACTCTTACGCCGACATCTATGGGATTGTGCTGCACGGTCAAGTTAAGTCGCTCTGTCTCCCGCGATAGCCAGTCGGCCCCTTCCCTTCCCGGTGCCAGCACCAGGTACTTGCAGAGTAACTTCTCCCCTTCCCCGGTCTCCACCCCTTTTACGGCGCCCTCTTCCACCAGCACCTTTGTCGCCATGGCATTCAGCTTGAACTCCAGGCGCGGCATAAGGTATTCCTGCATAGCTTTAAGCACGTTAAAACCACCCTCCGTCCCCATGTGTCGCACCGGTGTGGGTATCAGGCGCAGCCCGGACTCCGCAGCCTTCCGGCTGACTTCTTCGATGGCTCCATCCCCGCCGTACACTTTCTTGGAGGCGCCGAACTTGAGATATAACTCGTCCACATACTTAATCAGGCCGGTCGTGTGTTCTTTGTCGAGATACTCGCCCAGATGGCCTCCCACCTCGGAAGATAGCACCAGCTTACCGTCGCTGAAAGCCCCCGCCCCACCCAGGCCGCAGACCAGGTTACACGGCTGGCACTCCACACAGGAACTGCCGGTGTCCCGTACCGGACAGCGGCGCTGGCTGATATCCTTTCCCTTCTCGATAAGAAGAACCTTCAGCCCCTCGGCCTGGGTAAGCTCCAGGGCCGTGAAGATACCGGCCGGTCCGCCCCCGATGATGATAACATCGTAATTTTTCACCATTATTTTCGACTTATCCCCCCAAACACAGTAAAAAGCCGGGGCGCACCATCCGGGTCAAAACGCCTCTCAGCTTTAAACCGATTTTACAGTACCCTTATGAACATAATAATTATATCGTCAGTGCATCAGCCCGTCAAGAAAACATTACGGCAATACCAAAAGCCAAAATATGGACAGGCTACCCAAAACAAGTGTTTATAAGGGTTGACATTTGCCATTTGGCAAATTATAATATAAGTATGGACTACGCGAATAATGACTTAGGCAAAATACTCAAACAGCAGAGAATAACGGTACCGTTAACTCTGCAGGAACTCGCTGCGGAATCGAGTGTCTCTTCATCTCACCTGGGACGTATCGAAAGGGGCGAGCGCTTTCCATCGGCGCGAATTTTGCGCAAAATCGCCAAGCCCCTGGGTTTTGATGAAGATGAGCTGTTCACACTGGCTGGCTTTCTCTCTCCCCAGACCCCCGGTGTAGCCGAGGAAAGCGGGACACGTTACAACAGTCGGCAGATAGACCCTTATGTCGCCAGAATGCTGGCGGAAGAACCCCCCGAGGTACAACGCTCCGTCATCGGCATACTCAGTCTCCTGAAGAGCATCGCCAAGGGAATGTCTAAATAGGCTCCCGCCGAACCCGGCTGCAGTATCGTCCTCTGGAAAGGGAAAACCCCGTCACTCCCTGACGGCGGTCGGCACTTGATACGCAACCCAAAAAGTGATACATTTAATTAACATTCAACACCTCCCGGTAAAGGCGTAGGAAGAATAGCCCCTATGGAAACCAAAGAAGAGGAATGGCTGAGGTTTATCGACACTCTCAACCATGAATTTAAAACACCCCTGACCTCGATTATTGCTGCGGCCGGACTGCTGGCCGAAGAACTCGAAAATACCGCCGATCAGTCCAATCAGAAGCTGATTCAGACCATCATCCAGAACTCTAATACCCTCGAAACCAGACTGGCCGAACTCCTGGATATCGTCAAGACGGGCAGCGGCAAGCTTCAGCTACAGCTTGAACCGGTGGACATGAAGTCGCTCATCCTCGGGACATGCATGCAGATAAGCCCGATACTCCGTAACAAGCAGCAAAAGATTAATACGGAATTTCCCGATTCCATCCCCATCATACGGGGAGACGGACAGAGGTTGGAGCAGGTATTGCTCAACCTTTTAACCAATGCCGCCAAGTTCACTCCTGAGGGGGGTAATATCGCCGTAAAGGTGGCCAAACAGGATACCGGCCTGTTGATAAGCGTGCACGATGACGGTATCGGCATCGCTAAAGAAGAGCAGGACAGGCTGTTCAAGCCGTACAGCCGTCTCAGTTCGGACAGGCAGCGCCACCCGGGACTCGGTCTGGGACTTGCCCTATCCAAGCAGGTAGTCGAGCTTCACGGCGGCCGTATCTGGGTTGACAGCGAACAGGGTAAGGGCAGCACATTCTCCTTCTTTATACCGCGGCAAGCCGTAAATCAGCCTGTGTAAATAATAAAGGAGCAATATGAAGGTTCTGGTTATAGAAGATGACCCCGGAATTATTGAAGTTGTCTCCCTCTGTTTCCAGTTACGCTGGAGCGGCACCACGGTAATATCCGCCGCCAACGGCCAGAAGGGTATCGAGCTTGTGGAAAACGAGAGCCCTGATGTTGTTATCCTGGATATCGGCCTGCCAGATATAGACGGCTATCAGGTACTCAAAGAGATACGCCGTTTTGCCGACGTGCCGGTACTCATGCTAACCGTCAGGGGAGAGGATACTGACATCGCTAAAGGACTTGAGCTCGGTGCCGACGACTATATCACCAAGCCCTTCAGCCACATCGAACTGATAGCCCGCGTACAGGCGGTTTTACGCCGCTCCCAGGGACTGGCTATAACCGATGAAGAGCGTCCGTTTACCAGCGGCAAGCTATCGGTTGATTTTAACCGTAACGAAGTCCTCATTGATGGTGAGTCGATAAAGCTGACCTCTACCGAAAGGAAACTGCTCTACTACTTAATCAGAAACGAAGGCCGTATACTCTCCCATGAAAGCCTGCTCACCAAGGTCTGGGGTGACACCTATGTCGACGCCAGGGACCTGCTCCGTGTCCATATCCAGCACCTCAGGCAAAAACTGGAAGATAGCGCCGAATCACCCATCATCATCGTCACCGAGCATGGCATCGGCTACAAGTTCATCCGCCCCGCCGGAAATTAGGTGCCCGCCACCCCTTTTCCGACCCCGTCACCCACCCCCGGCCTTGACTGTAAAACAGCCTCCCATTCTTTACTAAAAGTTTACGACATCTTTATGAAATTTTTATGTTTCTTAGACGCATCTTTATGAACCTGTGTCAAAATGGAAATAGTTAAAAAGTACTAGTACCCTCAAGGGGAACATAAAGATGGAAAAAGTTAAGGTATTTCTCTCAGACTCCCAGGTTCTTTTCCGAGAAGGCATACACTTTATTCTCTCGGGCGAGGACGATTTTGAGGTTATCGGCGAGACCACCAGCAACCAAGAAGCCTTTACACTCATTGAAAGCAATCCGCCCAATATAGCCGTCCTGGGTATGAAGGATGATAAAGCCAGCGGAGCCGAGATAACCCGCCGCATCAAACGCAATTTCCCCTCGATATCGGTGATTCTGACCCTCGATAAAAAAGAGGAAGAACAGATTTTTACCGCCATAAAGAGCGGAGCCAGCGCCTGTATCACCAAAGATACCGACCCCGAATATCTCCTGGATATCATCAGGGTAGTCGCCCAGGGCAGTTACCCTATTATGGAAGAACTGCTGCTCCCGGCACTTGCCTCGATGGTAATCGCCGAGTTTGAAGAGATGACCGCAGTAAACGAGCAGTTCGATAACCTTCTCGGCAGCCTCACTCCCAAAGAGACACAGGTCCTGACCACCATCGCCGCGGGCAATACTATCGAGCAGGTTGCTGAGAAACTTGATATTACCGAGGAGACCATCAGACGTAACCTCAGGCTGATACTTAACAAGCTGGTAAGCAATGAACAGGCCCGGGCTTTAATTGAAGCCGCCCAGAGAAGCATGCCTTCCATTCTCCCGGGCTCGGTTAAGAGAAACGGAAAGGAAGCCGAATACGTTACCAAGGCAGAATTCAACGAATTTAAAGATACTTTAATGGAACGATTAAAATCCTTTATAGGTGAACTGGCCTGAAATACGGCAATTATATGTAAAAGGGAGGTAAAGTATGTAGATGAAGAAAAAAACAAAGTCGGTCGGAACTCCAGCAGTCCGGGTAGACAGGAGAACCGCCCACTTTTCAGACAATAGCAACAGTAACACTTAAACTAACTAATAATCACTGAGGAGGAAAATAAAAAATGGTAGAAATTAAATATGGTAAACAATATGAAGTAACCGACATTGCCGGCCAGACAGTCAGCGATGCACGCGAGAGATTCAAGTCAGAACTTGGCATCCCGGATAAAGCCAAAGCAAAACTGAACGGCAGCAAGCTCAAAGCGGGCGCCGAACTTGATACGGTGCTCAACGACGACGACAAACTTACCTTCGCCGTCTCCAAAGGCAAGGGCGTTTATCTTGTAGGCGCTCTGCTCCTGGCGCTCGCCTGCACCGGCGGCATCTTTGCCGCGACAGCGACGTCGGACACGGTAACCCTCGGCGTCACTGCGGGCACTGACCTGGCCACGGTGACCGGTCAGGCCGGGCCTTCGTGGTCCGTCTTTCCACGCTACAAGGGTACGATTAACGCCGCAGAACTGTTCCAGATTGACCCCAACGCCAGTTTCAGCGGTGACATGTTGGCCAGCATTTACCTGACCAACGGCGACGACCTGTCCAGAGTCTACAATGCCCTGGTGATGAGGATTAAAATCTTCGAT
>JAUWGD010000038.1 GCA_030606585.1 Dehalococcoidales bacterium
TGGAGAATAAAGTGTCAACCCTGGGACATCTGCTGGCGCTTGCGGTGGTTCTCGATAAAGCGCCGGGCAAACCTGTCACGACCCAGCACAAGGTCGGTGGCCAGTACCGATGGTTTCACCTTGGCGGCATCGACGATTAATACCGTGGCGCCGGCGCCGATAACCATGGAAACCCAGGTGTTATTGATTATGGGACGGTCCGGCATGCCGAAGGAGATATTGCTGGCGCCCATTGTCATGTTCACTCCCAGCTCCTCCCTGATGCGGCGGATGGCCTCCAGGACGTCCTTGCCGGAGTTCGCCTCGGCGCCGATGGCGAAGGTCAGGACATCGATAATCACGTCCTCCCTGGAGATACCGGCTTTCTCCACAGCTTCCACGATTTTATGGGCGATAGCCACGCGGCGGTCGGCGTTCTTGGGGATACCCTCGTCATCCTGCACCAGGCCGACCACGGCTGCGCCGTATTCTTTAACGAGGGGCAGGACTCTCTTCAGGGAATGCTCCTCGCCGCTGACGGAGTTGATGAGCGGCTTGCCCTTATAAACCTTGAGAGCGGCTTCTATAGCGTACGTGTTGGGGCTGTCGATGCAAATGGGGGCGTCGACCGCTTCCATCACCGCTTTCACCGCCTTCGGCAGGAGGGCAACATCATCCACGCCGGGAGCGTTAACATTGACATCGATAATATCCGCCCCTGCCTCAACCTGCTCGATTGCCTCTTTGCGGACGATTTCGAGGTCTCCCGACTTCAGGGATTCGGTCAGTTTCTTTCTACCGGTGGGATTAATGCGCTCGCCGATAAGCATGGTTGGCCGGTCAATGGAGATGATGACTTCCTTTTGAGTGCTTGATAATTTAGTTTCCATCGGTCTATACTCCTATTCTATTTGTAGACGCCGTATTCTTTAGCGGCTTCCATTATGACTCGCAGATTGTCCGGATTGCCTTCGTTCATACCGGCCGCGCCGGTTAATATGTAGCCGCCGCCCGGGGCACAGACCTCGATGAGCTTGCGGCAGTATTCCTTGACATCCCGGGGCTTACCCGTGTGCAATAGCGAGCTCGGTACGTTACCGGCGATACAGGCGGAATCGCCGAGAACCGCTTTAGCCCTGGCCATATCGATATCTTCAAAGCTCCATATTATCGAGCCCCTGGGTAAGTCCCTGATAACTTCAAGTCGCGCCTCGTATCTTCCCTCAGCAAAGGGGTAAGGCACGAGACCTTCATCAATCAGTCCCACGAGCACCTTGCGAAAGGTGGGCCAGTAGAAGGTTTCGAACTGCTTGGGGGACATGAAGGTCTCATTGCCTTTGTGCAGGGGCATAAAGCACAATGGGCACCCGGAAGCATCAGACATCGCTACGGCCGACCTGATAGCCATGGGCGTTAGTTTCTCCATAGTCTCGTGGAGTTTTTCCGGCTGGCGGTAGATGTCCATGATAGCCCCCTGGGTCCCACGCAGCACATCGGCAATCATGTCATAGGGAGCTCCACTCATACTGCCACTCCTGAAGTTGGGGAATCCTGCGGCAAGAGACGCCCGGTTTACTTCGGCAACGACTTTGAGCCATTTCAGGGTCTCTTTGCCAGCCTCAATCATAGTTTTAAAAGCAGCCTCGACATCCGGGTTACCTAAAGACGCATAATAACCGATGGGTATACCCATCATGCCCGAGAAGGGAGCCAGCTTGCGGAACGGCTCGAAGGCTCCGACAATACGTGGTAAAAAGACTCTCATCCAGAAATCAGAGGGATTTTCCAGGAAAGCATCATATTCATCGGCCTTTACGTATTCCTGTTCGACGTACTGATAAATAGAAGCATTGGCGGGCAGGCCGTGACCCGGCCACTTGTGCAGCCGGTGGCCAGTTATCTCGAATACCTTACCAGGGAGAACCAGACCGGGACCGGTAAACGAATCCATTTCAAATTCATTGATGAATTTAAGGTAGGACTCTTTTAATTTATCGTAATCGTACATGATTGTCCCGAGGTCATAGCCCGCATAGTAAGCAGGGAAAACCCCTGAAGGCAGCAGCACCGGCACGCGGTCCGGCTCTTCCAGCTTGATGGCCTTGATAAACCTCGTGGTGCGTTCTTTATAAAGTTGCTCAGTCTCCGGGCTGTCGAACTTAACACCGGGTGAAAGCCAGCGTTTAAACCGCTCCTCCCGTTTTTCCTCCCAGGTCATTTCCGCCCATTTCTTCGCCGATTCCATCATCCAGTTCTCCTCTTATTATTTTTTATATACGCCGTATTCCTTGGCAGCATCCATCATGGCGTGCAGGTTTTCGATTCTACCATGGTCCATGCTGGATGCCGCCGTCAGGATATAACCGCCGCCCGGGGCGCAGGTCTCGATGAGCTTGCGGCAGCCTTCTCTGACATCCTTAGCCGTGCCGGTGACCATGGTCGAAATGGGGAGGTTGCCGGCGATACAGTTCTTCTTGCCGACCGTTGCCTTGGCTTTGGCCATGTCCATGTACTCGAAGTACCACAACATGGATGCCCTGGGCATATCCTGAATGACTTCCAGACGCGGTATGTAATTCCCCTCGGCGAAGGGCATCGGCACGAGGCCCTCGTTAATCATACCCAGGAGGACCTTCTTAAAACTCGGCCAGTAGAATTCCTCGAACTGCTTGGGCGACATGAACCCTTTTTCACCCTTGTGCAGGGGCATCATAATAATCGGCGCCATAGACATGTCGGCGCTGGTGACGGCCTCCTGGATAACGAGGGGTGTTAGACTGTCCAGGGCTTCATGAATTTTCTCCGGCTGCCGGTACATATCCAGGAAAATGCCCGTGGTGCCGCGGAGCATGTCGGTCAGCATGTCGAATGGTGCCCCGGACATGCCGCCCCCGAAACCCGCATAGCCCCTTTCAATAGCCTCCCGGCCGACCACGCCGATAGTCATCTGCCATTTCACGATTTCCTCTCCGGCTTTAAACATGGTCTTGTAAGCCTGCTGTATCTTGGGGTCGGCGAACCGACCCAGATAGAAAATCGGGATGCCGACGAAGGCGGTGAGGTGGGGCAGGTTAGCCAGCGGCTCGAAAGCCCCCGCCTGGCGGGGCATGAAGGTCCTCAGCCAGAAATCGGACGGGTCCATAATGAGCTTGTCATACTCGTCTGCTTTCATATAATCGCTCTCGACGAACTGGTACGAGCCGACATCGTCGGCGATACCGTGTCCCGGCCACTTGTGAATCTTATGGTCAATCATCTCCAGCGCCGGGGCCGGCAGGACGAACATGGGCCCGCCGAAGGTATCCATATCCCCGAAGTCGTCCATGAACTTCATCCAGGCATCCCGCTGCTTCTCGTAGTCGTACATCACCGTCTTGAGGTTGTAACCGGCGTAATAAGCCGGGAAATAACCCACCGGCAGCATACACGGAACTCTGTCAGGCTCCTCCATCTTTAAGACTTTAATAAATCTTGTAACTCGCTCTTTATAAAGCTTTTCGGCTTCCTTATTCTTGAAATTCACGCCCGGAGCCGCGAGCCATTTTTTAAATCTCTCTTCCCGTTTCTGCTCCGGGGTCAGCTCCGACCAGTTTTCGACTGTATCCCTGATAGAGCTTAAAGGGATATTGGGACTACCCATTATCATCGCGAAAGGTCCTCCTAAAATATTCTCTATGTGTAATAACCGTATTCCTCCGCTGCTTCCATCATGGCATGCAGATTTTCCTCCTTCGCCATGTCAAAGGTGGAACCACCGCTTAAAATAAAACCGCCGCCCGGGGCGCAGGTCTCGATGAGCCGGCGGCAGTAATCCTTCATCTCCCCGGCAGTACCCGTATAGGCGATGGAAACGGGCACGTTGCCGGCGATGCAGGAAACCCTGCCCACTGTTTTCTTGGCTTTAGCCATATCGGTCTGGTCGAACATCCAGACGACGCCGGATTTCGGCATATCGCTGATGTACTCCAGGCGATTATTGTAAGCCCCCTCCGCCACCGGGAAGGGCACCAGGCCTTCTTCAATCATACCTAGGAGAAGCCTCTTGAAGGTAGGCCAGTAGAAAGTCTCGAACTGCTTGTCGGACATGAAGGTATCATCGCCCTTGTGCAGCGGCATCATCACCACCGGGCAGTCGGCGGCATCGGACATGGCGATGGCCCCGGACAGAAGCTGCGGCAGGACGAACTCCATGGCCTCGTGGATTTTCTCCGGCTGGCGGTACATGTCCAGGACCATGCCGTGAGTGCCCCGGAGATTATCGGCGAAGGCATCAAACGGGGCTATGGCCAGGCCACCGCGGAACATGGGAAAACCCTTGGCATAGGCCGCCCGGGTGGTCTCGAAAGAGGCTTTCTGGAGGGCCGGCATATGCTGGCTGGCTTCCCAGATAGCCTTGAAGAATTTCTGGAATTTGGGGTCCTGGCACATGGCCATGAGCCGCTGGGGCAGTCCCTGGTAGGACGAAAACGAGGGGACACTGGCAAAAGGCTCGAAGACGCCCATGGTGCGCGGCAGGTAGTACCGCAGCTGGAAATCGAAAGGGTCTTTCAAAAAGAGGTCGTACTCGTCGGCCTTCATATACTCGCCTTCGATGTACTGGTAGGCGGAATGCGAGTCGTCCGGCAGGCCGTGCCCGGGCCATTTCATCGTCTTATCGTCCAGGATGTCACTAACCGGAGCCTGGAAGAAGAGGGTGCCGTCAAAGGTATCCGAATCAAAGTCGTCGAGGAATTTCAGCCAGGCCCATTTCATCTTTTCGGGGTTGTACATCGCCTCTTTGAGGGTAATGCCGGCATGCATTGCCGGGAACCAGCCGGTCGGCACCGCGCAGGGTACGCGGTCTGGTATTTCCATCTTGGCAGCCTTGGCCAGTCGCGTAGCTCGTGCCTTATAGTCCTTTTCCGCCTGCGGGCTGACGAAATTTACATCTTCGGCGTTTATCCACTTAGCAAAACGTAAATCCCGTTTTTCCTGCCAGGTCAACTCCGCCCAGTTATCCGGTCTTTGAAACACTGTTTACCAAGCCTCCGTTTATTTTTTAGAGACGCCGTATTCCTTGGCGGCAGCCATCATAGCCCGCAGATTTTCTATTTTACCTTTATCGATGCTGGCGCCGCCGCCCAGGATATAACCCCCGCCGGGGGCACAGTCCTCGATGAGCTTGCGGCAGGTTACCGTTATCTGCTCGACATTGCCGGTCATCATTATCGAGGTGGGCACGTTGCCGACAATACAGCAGACATCACCCAGTATTCTTTTCGCCTCGGCCATGTCCGTCTGGTCGAACCACCAGACGACGCCGCTCCTGGGTGTGTCCGCAATTTGCTTCAGGCGGTTGTTATACTTGCCCTCGGCGAAGGGCATCGGCACGAGTCCTTCGTCAATCATAGCCAGGAAGACGGCCCGCAGCGTAGGCCAGTAGTATTCCTCGAACTGGGCGTCCGACATGAAGGTATCATCGCCTTTATGCAGCGGCATGATGCAGACGGGGCTGGACATCATCGGGAAATTCTTAATCTGTGAGGTTACCAGTTTCAGTTGGGACTCCATGGCCTCGTGCAGCTTTTCGGGCTGCCGGTACATGTCCATGACGATGCCGTGGGTACCCCGCAGGACATCGGCAAAGTGGTCGAAGGGCGCTCCGAGCAAGGGGCCGCCGCCGAACAGGGAGGGATATCCGTGAGACCTGATGTAATTATTAATCTCCATACCGGCAGTCCGCCATTTAATATACTCATCGGATAAATCCATGAGGGACTGGAATGTCTGGCGTATTTCGGGGTCGGCCAGCGCGGCGACCCATGGATTACCTATCGACATGCGCAAGGGTGGCAGCTTGGCGAAGCTTTTGAAAAAATCGGAAGTACGGGGCATCATAACCCTGATATTATAGTCGGTTGCGTCCATCATATACGCATCATATTCGTCTGCTTTCATATATTCACCCTCGACGAACTGGTACATCGAGGCGTCTTCGGGCAGGCCCAGACCGGGTAATTTCTGGGTTTTGGAAGCGATTACCTCCGATATTTTTCCGGAAGGAATGAAGGCAGGCCCGTTAAAGGTATCCATGTCCCCGAATTCTTCCATGTATTTTTTCCAGATTTCGTGTCCTTTTTTATAGTCATACATTATCGTGCGGAAGGTGGCACCCCCCCAGTAAGCCGGGAAATTACCGTGCGGCAGCATCACCGGCACGCGGTCGGGCTCCTCCAGCTTGATGGCTTTGATAAATCTGGTGACGCGCTCTTTATAGAGCCTTTCGGCTTCGGGGCTGACGAATTTCACGTCCGGCGGATTGAGCCATCGCTTGAAGCGCACTTCGCGTTTTTCCTGCCAGGTCATTTCCTCCCATTTTTTTGCAGTGTCGTTCATAGAAATATCCTTCCCTCCGTTACAGGCTGGGTTAATATACGCCGTATTCCTTGGCGGCTTCCATCATGGCGCGCAGGTTTTCATGGTTGCCCATGTCCATCCACGCGCCGGCCGTCAGAATATAACCGCTGCCCGGAGCGCAGACTTCGATAAGTTTGCGGCAGCGCTCCTTCACCTCCGCGGGCTGGCCGGTGACCATCATCGTGACCGGTACGTTGCCGGCGATACAGGTGTGACCGAGTATTTTCTTGGCTTTAGCCATGTCCATATGCTCGAAAAACCAGATTGTCGAACTGCGGGGCAAGTCTTTAATGATTTCCAGGCGGGGCTCGTAATTACCCTCGGCGAAGGGCATCGGCACGAGACCTTCGTCAATCAAGCCCATCATGACCTCTTTGAAAGTGGGCCAGTAGAACTCTTCGTACTGTTTGTTGGACATGAATCCTCCGGTGCCTTTATGCAGGGGTATGAAGATAATCGGACAGCCGGAGGCGTCAGCCGAACTGACGGCGCCGCTGATGGCAACCGGGGTCAGCTTGGCCATGGCCTCTTGGAGCTTGTCCGGTCTCTGGAACATGTCCATCATGATGCCGCGCGTGCCTCTTAAAAAGTCTCCGACCATGTCAAAGGGAGCCTGGGACATGCCGCCCCAGATGTTGGGATAACCGGCGGCCAGCCCAATCTGGCTCATTTCACCGACGGCCATCGCCCACTTCACGGCTTCCTGCCCGGCTTCGAAAAGTGTCTCGTAAGCCTTCCGTATCTCCGGGTCGGCGAACTGTGCTACATACCCGACCGGTATAGCGACGAAAGGTGTCAGGGGAGCGAATTTTGAGAAGGGCTTAAATGCTCCCGCAGCGCGGGGTAAAAAGTACCTTTGTAAATAATCGGCCGGGTCATAGATAAAGGCATCATACTCCTCTGCCGGCATGTATTCACCCTCGACGAATTGGTACGAAGGAGCATCGTCAGGCAGACCGCGCCTGGGCCACTTGATTAATTTGAAGTCTATCATCTCCAGCATCCTGGCCGGAAGGACCAGGCTGGGAGGGAGGAAGGAGTCCATCTCGAAATCATTCAGGAATTTCAGCCAGGCTTCTTTCAACTTGCCGTAATCGTGCATGACTGTCCCGAGATTGTAACCCGCATAAACGGAGGGGAGAAATTGCGCCGGTATCATAACCGGCACGCGGTCGGGCTCCTCCAACTTGATGGCTTTAGTAAATCTGGTGACGCGCTCTTTATAGAGCTTTTCGGCTTCCGGGCTGGTGAATTTGATATCGGGTGAAAGCCATCGTTTGAAACGCTCCTCACGTTTTTCCTGCCAGGTCATGTCTGCCCATTTCTTTTCCATAGTCAACCTCCTTCCATGTGGCTCTTATAGTAGCGAATCAATATAATCCTTGTGAGAGTGTCACGAGACGGTCCAGACGGTTTTTGCCTACTTGTAGACACCGTATTCCTTAGCGGCTTCTATTATAGCTTGCAGATTGGCCGGGTCACACTTATCAATGCCTGAGCCCAGCGAGAGGATATAGCCGCCGCCTTTGCCGCATACCTCAATGAGCTTACGGCAGTACTCTTTAATGACCTGTGGCGTTTGCGTGTACAGCTGTGACGCCAGCACGTTACCGGCGATACAGGCGGAGTCGCCGAGTATTTCCTTGGCCTTGAACATATCCGTCTTCTCCATTGTCCACACTACCGATGCCCGGGGCAGGTCCCTAATGATTTTCATGCGGGCTTCATTATAGCTGCCGTCAATAACCATCATGGGCACGCAGCCCTCGTTAACCAGGCCCAATAGCAATTTGCGGAAAGTAGGCCAGTAGAACTTCTCAAACTGCTTGACGGACATAAAACTGTCCTCGCCCTTATGCATCGGGATAAATATTATCGGGCTGATTGAAAAATTGGCCATATTCACCGCCGATTCAAGGCTCTGCTGCGTTATTACCTCCAGTGCTTCGAGCAGCTTTTCCGGCTGCCGGTACATGTCCATGACAGTCCCGTAGGTGCCCCTCAGCATATCGGCCACGGTGTCAAAAGGCGCCAGCGCCATGCCGCCCATCAATGGGGGAAATCCCATTTCCAGGGATATCTGGCTACATTCAGCCTCAACCTTCTGGAACTTGGCGTTCTCCTGGCTGGCTTCCCAGAAAGCCTTGAACATTTTTTGGAATCGGGGGTCCTGGCACATGGCCATGAGCTGCTGGGGCAGTCCCTGGTAGGATGAAAGCGAGGGGAAATTGGCGAAAGGCTCGAAGACGCCCCACGACCGCGGCAGGAAGTATCTGAGGCCGAAGTCGAACGGGTCTTTCATGAACAGGTCGTACTCGTCGGCTTTCATGTAATCTTTTTCAACGAACTGGTGCAGGGTCTGGTTCGATGGCAGGCCATGCCCCGGCCACTTGTATACCTTGTAATCAAGGATTTCATAAACTCTTCCCGAGAAGAAGCCGGGTCCACTAGCCGAGTCCTGGTCATAATCCTGGAGGAACTTAATCCAGGCAGGTTTTATTTTTTCATAGTTATACTGGACTTCTTCGAGGGTAAGCCCGGCGTTGTAGGCTACGATGGAACCGGCCGGTATATGCACCGGAACGCGGTCCGGTATCTCCATCTTGATGGCCTTTATCATGCGGGTGGCGCGGGCTTCGTATTTTTTCTCGGCTTCCGGACTTTCGAACTTAACCCCGGTTGGATTCAACCACTTTTTGAACCGCTCCTCCCGCCTTTCCTCCCAAGACATGTCAGCCCATTGTTTATCCATATATATCCTTCTAGATACAATCGGCCTTTACACGGGTAGCAGGAATGAGAAAACGCCTGACGGGCAGTTCTAACCGGTAAAAGGCCGATGTCCTTTATTTATATACGCCGTATTCTTTAGCAGCGGCCATCATGGCGCGCATATTCTCGGCAGGCCCCTTGTCGATATTGGCACCGCCGGTAAGTACATAACCACCGCCCTTGCCGCATACCTCGATGAGTTTACGGCAGTGCTCCTTGACTTCCTGCGGTGTGCCGGTCATCATCAAAGAAGTAGGCACGTTGCCCATGATGCAGCATGTATTACCGAGTTCCTTTTTAGCTCTGGCCATATCGGTCTGGTCAAACCACCATGCCGTCGCAGCTTTCGGCAGTTCTTTGATATACTCCAGCCGGGTATTATAGCCGCCTTCGGCGAAGAGAATAGGCATGACACCTTCCTCGACCAGCGCCATAATGACCTTTTTAAAGGTAGGCCAGTAGAATGTTTGGTACTGTTTATCGGACATGAATCCGTCGGCGCCTTTATGCAGCGGCATCATTACCACCGGCGCAGCTGCGGCGTTTGCCGAATTTATGGCCGATTCGATAGTCAGCGGCGCGATTCTATCCATAGCCTCGTGGAGTTTATCCGGCCTCTGGAACATATCCATCATGATGCCCTGAGTTCCCCTTAACGTATCCCCGAGGGTATCGAACGGTGCTTTGGCCAATCCGCTCATAATACCGGGTATCCCCGCCGCCGTTACTTCCCCAGCCACAGCGCCAACAGCCGCGACCCATTTCATACTTTCCGTGCCGGCCGCCAGCAGCGCCTGGAAAGCAGCCTGGACATCCGGCAATCCGTAAGGTATGAAAGACTGGATGGCGATTTCTTCAAAACTGGTAAAGGCGGGGATTTTACGCCAGGCCTCGAAGGCCCCGAAGACACGGGGCATATAGGTGCGTATCCAGAAATTGGTGGGGTCATTGATGAGGGCATCATATTCGTCTGCCTTCATGTACTCGGCTTCAACGCATTGATATGATGTTGTATCACCGGATATACCGTGGCCGGGCCATTTATACAGCTTGTAATCTACGGCCTCCAGCGATTTCCCCGGGGGAACCAGGCCAGGCGGTATGTACGTATCCAGGTCCTCTTTAAAGTCATGAAAGAATTTCAGCCAGGCCTGGCTGAGCTTGTCGTAGTCATACATGACGGTACGGAGGTCCATTCCGGCATAGTACGCCGCGTAATTACTGGCCGGCAGGATGCATGGTACCCGGTCCGCCTCCTTCAACTGAAAGGCTTTAATGAACCTGTTTACTCTTTCTTTATAGCCCTTTTCAGCTTGCGGGCTGGAGAAGGTAACACCCGGGGGAGAAAGCCATCGCTTGAACCGCTCTTCCCGTTTTTCTTCTGGGGTTAACTCCGCCCATTCCTTAGCCATTTTACTTAGCACCAACCCAATCTTTGGCCAGAGCTACCGCGGCCATGGCATCTTTACCGAAGGCATCGGCCTTGGCATACTTCCGCACTTCGTCGTCCATCTGGCCGCCGCCGATCATTACCTTGATATCTTTCCTCAGACCGGCTGCATCCAGGGCTTCAACCGTCTCTTTCATGGCGTCGAAAGCCGGGGTTAAAAATCCGCTCAATCCCACGATGGGAGCCTTGGTTTCCTTTACCTTATCCACGAATTTTTCCTTGGCAACGTCGACACCCAGGTTGTGAACCTTGAAACCGTTGACATCCAGCATGAAGTCGACAATATTCAGGCCGATATCGTGGATGTCCCCCGCTACCGTGCCGATGACAATCGTACCGAGGCGCTTGGTTTCCACCGCCTGTTTAAGATGCGGTTTAACTAGCTCGGTTACCTGCTTGAGAAGTTCACCGGAGAAGACGAGCTCCGGTAAAAAGTACTCGCCGTCGGCAAAACGTTTGCCCACGATTCCCATGCCTTTCCGGCTGTCATCCAGGATTTTCAGCGGGTCTTCACCGGATTCAATCCTCTCTTCAGTCAGTCTGAGGACCTCGTCCTCTTTCAAATCAGCGAGCAGATTAGCAAAATCTCCGGACATACTATAATCCTCCTTAATTATTTACTGAATGTATCCCTGTAATTAGGATAGTTATGCAAGTTTCTTTCTGGAAGCTGATTCACTCAAGGCGAGTATATCAACGTAGGGGAAAAATGTCAAACATCTCCTTCATAATTATATGAAAAAGTTGTGCCGATATGCAAGACAGCCGCTCCGTCTTTACATCTATTATTTTTTAGGCTAAAATTAATAGGTTTTTCCGCGGGTGTAACTCAGTGGCAGAGTATTTGCTTCCCAAGCAAAGAGTCGCGAGTTCGAATCTCGTCACCCGCTCCAGAAGAGGAAAAGGGGCGTTGTCTAATTTAACGGTTCGCCCCTTTTAATATAATTATTACTCTATTCCTTCTTTTTTCTGAGCCTCTTCATGTCTTCGGGCTTCCAGGGCAGCAACTCACCCTCGGAGCTCTTTTTCACGTATTCACCCCCGAGCGTGATATTTATCAGCATAATGGGTTTGCTTATCCTTTTGTAGTTCATGGGACAGTGCAACAACCCCGCGGGGACATGGACGATGGTAGACTCGTTCATCGTGTGCTTTTCCATAAGGAATGGCTGGCATTTCTCGCTTTGAAAAAGCAGGAGGGAAAAATCGAATTCTCCAGGATTACTGTCAGGCCATAGCTAACCGGAGATAGATATCCTCTGCATTTTCGCCCGCAGTTTGTCGGCGTTCCTCGGCCCGGCAATCCAGAAGCTGATTCCCGCCACGGCGAAAGACGCCATGCTGATAATGAATGCGATGTTGTAGCTTCTGGTAATATCATAGATATAGCCGCCCAGCCAGGGGCCGATGGCTCCGCCGATACCCGTGCCCGTGAGCAAAAGGGCCGATATGGCGCCGATATTCTTGCCGTGGAAGATATCGCCCATGCCCGCGACGACATTGGGTGAGAAAAGCCCTGTCGCGAAGCCGGAGCATATGGCATATACGTAAAGCAGCCAGGGCTGGGAGGTATCTTTGACCGATATCAAAGCCACCAGCGCGCCGATGGCCAGGACAACCGCCACCGTCACCGTTTTCTCCCGACCTATCGAGTCGGCTATATAGGCGCAGATTTGACCGCCGATGGAGGCTATCCCGAACAGGGCGAAGACGGAGGTAGCCAGGGTACTGCTGTAACCGGCGTCCATGGCGAATTTAATCTGGTGCGCCAGCACCAGGTAATTGCCTATGCCCCAGTAGCAGAACTGTGACAGTACCAGGAGCCACATATTGTGCGTCCTCAGGGCGGTGCGCAGGGTCCAGTCGGGGGCGGCGGAATTGATAACTTCTCCGGCCTCCTCGGTAGCCGACGGCTCGTCAGCGCGGTAGGCCTTCATACCCCTGTCCTCCGGGCGATAGTAGAAAAAGAGGAGGAAAATAGGCAGCAGGACGGCCAGGACGATAGCTGCCGTAACCAGGAAAGAAGGACGCCACCCCCACTGGGATATCACCGCGTCAACAAGCATACCGTAGGCAAAGCTCAGCCCGCCCCCTATCTGTCCCAGGCTGATGGCCAGGCCGCGTCGCTTGCCGAACCAGTTCATCAGTGAAGGGTTTAGTACGGGGGCGCCGCAGAAGGCGGTGCCGATGGGCACCAGCACGCCGAAGAGCAGGTAGAAATGCCACAGCTCATTGGCAAAGTAACAGAGGGCTGTGCCCGATGTTAGAATCAGGATGCCCAGTATCGCCACGGCTCTCGGCTTCCAGCGGTCGACCAGAAGGCCGGCCAGGGGTGCGCTTAATCCGTAGATAAGGATATTCAGCGACAACATTATAGCCGTGCTGCCGCGGTACCAGCCGAAATCGTCCAGAATGGGTGAAAACAGGACCGAAAAAGAGTTCCTGACGCCGTAGACCAGCATCATGCTGAAAATAGTTATGCCGACCAGGTACCAGCCGTAAAAAAATGGGGAGCGCCGAATCATCAAAAAACCTCTCTAATAAAATACCATAAATAGCCGCCTAAATACGAAACAAAATTTGTATTTCAACCCGTTTTTTGATAACCTGTTACCGATATTATTTTTAAGTCCTGATTATGTGCGAAAAGATTAAGATATTACTGGCCGTGCTGCTGGTTGTCATCGTCGTTGCCACGGGTATTTCAGGATGCACCCGCAGCGCATCCATAGGGACTCACGACCCCAAAATAGACCCGTTTGTTGACG
>JAUWGD010000148.1 GCA_030606585.1 Dehalococcoidales bacterium
GCCGCGTGGCGCTGCGAGAAAAAGCCCAGCGGCGCTTCCATGACCGGGTGTCCCAGTCCGGTGTGCTGGGTGTTGGGGGTGGGCAGCGAGCGCTGGCCGTAGTTGATTTCCAGGTAGTTAGCCAGCTTCGTGGCGGCGATATTCAGCATCATGTCCAGTGTGTAGTGCCCCATTAGCATATAAAAATTTTCCATGTTGGCGTGGATACCCATCTCCGGCTTCATCTCGGTCATCTTGAGGTGGTACTCGTCATAATCGACCACGGGGTCGGGAATTCTGACACCGGCCACGACCACCGATTTTGCCTGAGGCATCAGATCGAGCGGACCGTGTCCCGGCGGCGCGCCGTCAAATCGGTCGACGGATGCTATGCCGACTAAATCCGCGCCGAAGTCTTTCACTAAGTTCTTAACTAAATCGACTGTAAGTTTTTGCATTACTATCCCTTTTACATATTTTTTTAATGTCATTCTCGGGCTTCAGCCTGATTCAGCCTGAAGGCTTGACCCGAGAATCCAGGCCTCCTTATCCCCTCCACGACTGGATTCCAGCTGGAGTTTACCCTGTACTTGATACGGGGCTGGAATGACAACAGAATATCGTCACACCCACCGCGTCCGCTTGCTTAAGCTCTTGGCGGAGCCGGTGCCGGGCAAATGCTCTTCTACCAGTGACGATTCTACCAGTTCCCAGAAGTTTTCTCTATCCGCCCCGGTGACCACCGCCTGCTCGTGAGCTTCGCTGAGGACGACCGGGTAGCCGTGCCCCCGTTGACACTGGTCCAGCACCAGGCTGTGGGTGAGGTTAAGCAGAGGTTCATTCTCGGCTACCCACTGTGGAATTTCGATTCTGGCTATCTCGTCGCCCACTCTCAGGTAGAAGAAATAAACGCGGTGTTCGCCATAGTGCTCTTTGACTATTTTCGACGGACTGATAAACAGCGCCGACCTTTCCCCGCTCTCCAGCAGATTCATAAAAAGGTCGCGGTCGCGCACGCCGGCCACCGCCTCGCAGTCCCGTTCCTTACCCGGCGGGCAATCGCGGTCGCAGTCGGGAATATCGTTAGGGCAGATGGCCACCCTCAGCACATTAACGACGTCCGTGCTGCGGGGAAAACTGATATAGCTGGCGAGGGCAACCTTTCTCTCACCGTTGAATTTTCTCATGGTATCGAGATACTTCAGCATCCCGTTGGTGAGCAGGACATCGGTAACGAACTCCGGGTAAGCCTCCAGGCCCCAGAGAATGAGCGTGCCATCGAGCAGCGCCAGTGTGTTACTGCCGGCAGGTTGTCCGGCGGCAAGGTCGACCAGTTCCCGGCATTCATCGATGCCGCGCTTGATGCCCAGGATTGTCCCCTCCACCGGCTGCTCGCGGCCGCCCCCCGGCGGCGTAATTACGAGGTCTTTATCATCGGAATACAGGTGTGGAGAACTCGAAAGAGAAGCGTCCGGCCGGCTGCCGTAGGTAATAGCCACCGAGCCGATATTAATCAGGTAGCAACGCGTGGAATGATGGCGGTCGACGTCGATGTGTGAGCCGTCGCTGCCCATGACGGTGAAGTCGGCAGGGGAGGGGGGCGCCGGATAGTGCTGTGCCAGGCCATCCACCAGTTCGGCCACCAGCCAGGTCGTTTTAGCGGCGGCGCATTTCTTCTTCAAGGCATCCAGGTCGATAGCCGGGCTGCCGATGGTTTCCAGGGCGAACTTAAGGCGTTTTTCGCGTTCGGCGCGGGAGTCTTTAAGTCCGGAAATCATGGCGATGACCTGCGCCGCTACCTTGGTCAGGTCCAGTGACAATTCTTCGTTCTCCTTCGGCCTAAGTATAGTGCAACGTGGTATTGAACTCAAGCAGGATAAAAATCACTCGTAAATGATATAATGGGAAGAAAGCCGTTGATTTTTAGGAGATAATTTGCTCGCAGCTTTAGGGACGGTTGTTATAACTTCACTATCGGGCGTAATGATGCCGGGGCCAATGTTTACCATGACTCTGGCCAAGAGCCTGAAATCTCAATGGGCCGGCGTATGGGTGTCACTGGGGCATGCCGTCATCGAGGTGCCCCTGATACTGCTGATATATTTCGGCGTGGCACAGTTCTTCGAGAATACTATCGTGCAGCTGGTGCTCAGCGTGCTCGGCGGCGGCATGATTATATGGATGGGCATCGGGCTTTTACGCGCCCGCAAAGCGCTGGCCAGAGAAGGCAAGGATACCACCTATAACGCCTTTACCGCCGGCATCCTGATGAGCGGGCTTAATCCTTTCTTCCTGGTGTGGTGGGTAACGGTGGGCAGCCTGCTCCTGATGAACTTCCTCAATGAGGTGGGTGTCTGGGGTCTCCCCCTCTTTATCGTCGTTCACTGGCTCTGCGACCTCGTCTGGCTGTCGCTGGTGTCTTTCACCGTCTATAGAACGCATTCCTTCTGGGGAGAAAAGCTGCAGGAGTGGGTCTTTATCGTCTTGAGCCTGGCGCTGCTCTACTTTGGCGGGCAGTTCATCGTGAAGGGGATAATGGCGTACGTGTGAACTGCAGTTAAACAGACTTTTTACTTTTTACGTTCCTCGCACGTAAGGTCGCAGTTGTCACAGTCTTCATCGCAGGGTTCCACGTGTATGGTGACGTCGGTGTGGATAAGCCTGACCTTTATATCCCTCTCAAGGTGGTCGCACATGTTGTGGGCTTCTTCGATGCTGATGTGCTTGGGCATAACCAGGTGCAGGTCGATGTAGCGCTGTCTGCCGGCCTTGCGGGTGCGCAGCTTATGAAAGCCGACCACCTCCCCGCCGAAGTGCTCCGTGATGGCATCCATGATGCTTTGTTCCTCGTCCTCCGGCAGCTTCGTATCCACCAGTCCCTCGAAGGAGCGCCGCAGCACGTCAAAAGCCACTTTCAGGATAAAAAGCGCCACCAGCCCGGCCAGAACAGCGTCGATGATGCCGAGTCCGGTAAGTCGGACCGCGATAAGCCCCGCGAATACCGCGGCGGCGGAATAAACATCGGCGGCGATGTTGTGAGCATTGGCCTCCAGGGCCATCGAATCTTCCTTTTTAGCCACCCTGAGCAGGTAGCGTGACAGGAAGATGCTGGCGACGATAGAGACCGCCATCACGGCCATACCGGCCTCGGTCATTTCCAGGACGGCATCGGTCTGTATGCGGCGTACCGCCGAGTAGATGATGGCACCCCCGGCGATGAATATCAGTATCGCCTGTATGATGGCGGCAATGTTCTCCGCCTTGCCGTGGCCGAAGGGGTGTTCCTCGTCGGCGGGCTTGGAGGCAATGCGGATGGCCAGGAAGGTAACGCTGACGGCAAACAGGTCTAGGAAACTATCAACTGCCTGCGCCAGAACACTCAGGCTGCCGGTGATAACACCCACGGCGACCTTGAGCACTAT
This sequence comes from Dehalococcoidales bacterium, assembly GCA_030606585.1. Lineage (GTDB taxonomy): Bacteria > Chloroflexota > Dehalococcoidia > Dehalococcoidales > RBG-16-60-22 > JAFGPF01. The sequence continues at coordinate 3,402 of JAUWGD010000148.1, forward strand.
CAGGCCGACGATGGTGATTATAGAGAGCTTGGCTGCGCCGCTTCTGCTGGAAAACATTGTTTTTTCCTGCTATCAGGCCTTTGGTTTGGAGGGCTTGCGCCCCGGAATGAATCTGCCCCACTCACCCTTGTCCCACACCACCAGGAGTGACGGAGCGATGCATACGGAGCTGAAGGTGCCGGCGACTATACCGATGATAAGGACGACGACGAAATTCTGGATAGTTGCCCCGACAAAGAGGAGCATCGACAGGACAACGACCAGTGTAGTCAGACTGGTATTCGCGGAACGACTCACGGTCTCTACCAGACTGTTGTTCACCACGGCTTCAAAAGTGCTGCCGATTCCCTTGGTCAGGTTCTCCCGGATTCTATCGAAGATAACCACGGTGTTATTGACACTGTAACCGATAACCGCCAGGAGGCCGGTGATAAACATCAGGTTAATCTCCCAGCCAAGTATGGCGCCGAGAATGGAGAACACCCCCATGGCAATCAGAGCATCGTGCACCAGGGCCACGATGGCACATGCGCCGTAGTGGAGAGGCCGGGGCATGCGGCGGAAGGCCCAGGTCACGTAAAGGAGAATGCCGACAGCCGCGATAGCCACGGCGATGGCGGCGTTATTTACCGTTTCTGAAGCAACCTGCGGAGAGACCGATGAAAACTGTGCCTCCGTTAGCTGCCCGAA
>JAUWGD010000175.1 GCA_030606585.1 Dehalococcoidales bacterium
CAGGAGGGGAAGGTAATATAGGGACTTTGTAAGCTACCGGGTAAATTAATATATTAAGTTAAGTGGAGGTAAAGGTGATGAACAGCAGAGAGTCGGTTATGTCTTTCGTATTGAGGGTGATAGCGCTGGCGCTGGCCATAGTGTGCATCGTGCTGGGCCTTCTGGAAACGGCCTCGATAGAAACCCTGGCAGTACTGCTCGGGGTAGGATTAATCGCGGTGGCACTCGCTGGAATAAGTAGAAACAGGACAGCCTGAGTTTATCATACGGGAGATAAGGGATTGGGGGCTTGAATAACCCGACCGTAAAATGCTACTCTGGACATACGTACGCCCAGGAGCCGCGCTCTTTCACGTGGCAAGGCGTGGAATATAAAGTCGCGGCGATAGAAAAAGCGTGGCAGGAACCGGGGGAGAGGCACTTTCTGGTAAAAACGGGGGATAACAAATCCTTCCGACTCTGCTATAATGAGGCCGGGGAACGGTGGTCTGTAAACGAGGTCGTGAGGAGGTAAGAATATGCTGAAAGACGTATTAAGAATACTGGAAAATGACGCACGTACCACCACCAAACAGATAGCCACTATGACCGGAACACCCGTCGCGGAGGTTACCAAGCTTATCAAGCAGGCGGAGAAAGACAAGCTTATCCTGAAATACAAGACAATCGTCAACTGGGACAGGATTGAAGACGACCAGGTCTGGGCAATCATCGAGGTGAAGGTTGCGCCGGAACCGGAGGCCGGATTCGACTCTATAGCCAGCAGAATCGCCCAGTTCGGACAGGTACGCTCCCTTTACCTTGCCTCGGGAACCTACGACCTGCTGCTGGTAGTGATGGGTAAATCCGAGCGCCAGGTGGCCGACTTCGTGTCGGAGAACCTGGCCCATATCGAAGGAGTGAAGGGGACGGTTACTCATTTTGTGCTGAAGCGTTACAAGGTTGACGGTGAAATACTCGAAGGTGGGGAGGGGGTCAAGCGGCAGCCGGTAATACTGTAGGGCTGCGTTCCCGGGAGATATCATGTCGGCAAGAAAAAGCGAACATAGTCGGAAAAAGGAGAAGATTGTCTCGGACAGGGTGAACCGTCTTTCGCCTTCCGGGATACGCAAGTTCTTCGACCTGCTGGCGTCCATCGAAGGCGTCATCTCGCTGGGGGTCGGTGAGCCCGACTTCGCCACGCCCTGGCACATCAGCGAGGCCGCCGTGCGGTCGCTGGAGAGAGGCTACACGATGTACACCTCGAATTCCGGGATGCCGGAGCTGCGCGAGGAAACGGCGCGATATCTCAAAGATAAATATAACATAAAATACGAGCCATCCGGCGAGATTCTGATTACCGTCGGGGTCAGCGAGGCGATGGACCTGGCAATGCGGGCGATACTTAATCCGGGGGACGAGGTCATCATGCCTGACCCCCATTACGTTGCCTACGATTCTTGTGTTATCCTCGCCGGCGGTGAGCCGGTTCTGGTTCCTACCAGCCAGGAGAACAACTTCGAGGTAGAGGCGAAGGATATTGAGGCAAGAATTACCGACAAGACCAGGGCGATATTAATCGGCTATCCCGCCAACCCCACCGGGGCGGTAATGAGCCGGAAAAAGCTGCTGGCTATAGCGGACGTCGCCAAACGCCATAACCTGCTGGTAGTCTCCGATGAAATTTACGCGCGGCTCGTTTACGGCGTGGAGCATACCTGTTTCGCCAGCCTGCCTGGTGTTAGAGAGAACACGATATTACTGGGCGGGTTCTCCAAAGCTTACGCGATGACCGGGTGGCGTATCGGCTACGCGGTGGCGCCGAAAGAGATTATTACCGCCATGACCAAGATACACCAGTACACGATAATGAGCGCCCCCACTATGGCGCAGGTAGCCGCCATCGAGGCTTTGAAGACCGGCGAATCCAGCGTGATGGAAATGGTGGAGGACTACGACCGGCGGCGAAAGATAATCGTCAAGGGACTGGGCGATATCGGCCTGAGTTGCTTCGAGCCGAAGGGGGCTTTCTATGCCTTTCCGTCAATAGCTGTCACAGGTATGACATCGGAAGATTTTTCCGAGAAGCTGCTCATGGAGGAGAAGGTGGCGGTAGTGCCCGGATCGGCTTTCGGGGACTGCGGTGAGGGCTACGTGCGCTGCTGCTACGCCACTTCCCTGGCGGATATCGAGGAAGCCCTGACGCGGATGAAGAGGTTTGTGAAGAAGTACAGTAAGTAGGATTTTATTTACCCCACACCGCCCCTCGTTGATATCTTTTCCCACCCGTGCCCGTCTTATATTTTAGGGTCAGAATTGACCTGAACCCTAAGTAAGCCATCCCACATTAGAGTTCCGAATATTTTCTCAGGTGCTGGATTTGCCATGTGCATATCATTGCTAACTTCGTAATAGCGGTCTAGGGTTCCGCGCGGAGTTATAACATAATGAAGAGCGTGGGTAGTACCTGCCAGCCCTTTCGGCAGCTTACGCTTGGGTACATAAGTCACTAACAATTCCTGTTCCCTAATAACTTCAAGCCATTGCGGTTCGTCGTAGACACTCGCTGCTAAAAGGAAATCATCGCGATGTACGATGGGTAACCTGGCAGGTTGATTTAAGATTGGTGATTCCACAAGTAGGTATCCGTAGGGTTTGAATAGGCTCTTAGCTTTAACTTTATCACCACGGATAACGGTTCCTGCTTTATCGAATTCCAGAACATGGAAGACTTGCCCTATGATATCAGTCCATTCACAATCACGCCCAACCTCCAGTGTCATGCTACATTTCCTTTCGGTTGATATATATTAACCTATCTATATACTCACTAGCATTAGATAGCATTCCCATCTTCTTCGCCGAAGTTTACAATAACAAATAAGACGTGTCAAGAATAAAAAAGGGGGAGTTTAAGAGGGGCGTAAGCCCCTCTTTCCTTTTGTCATTCTCGGGCTTGACCCGAGAAACCAGACCCCCTTTCCCCACCACTGGATTCCAGCTTCCGCTGGAATGACAATTAGTGGACTGAAATGACAAGAGTGGTTGGGGAGATAAGGGGAATGAGGTAGACATCATAACGGATTGCTTCGTCCTTCCGCCGAAGGGCTCGCAATGACAGGGGTGGAGGATATTACCCCAGTCCCACCTTTTTCTGGACCTCAGCGAGCATCGCCTCGGCGAGGGGGCGGGCTTTTTCGGCACCGGCCGCCAGAATAGAGTCGATGTGGCCGGGCTCGGCGGTTAATTCCTGATAGCGTTGTTGTACGGGGCGCAGGCCCTCGACGACCACCTCGGCCAGAGCTTTCTTGAAGTCGCCGTAGCCTTTTCCTTCGAACCTGGCTTCGATATCCTTACTTGTCTCGCCGGTGAAGGTCTGGTAGATAGACAGCAGGTTATATATGCCGGGGCGACTATCATCGAACAGG
>JAUWGD010000171.1 GCA_030606585.1 Dehalococcoidales bacterium
CAAGAATGACGGTCAGATGCCCATAGGCGTCATTACCATGGCACTGGTCATCTACAGTGCCGATGTTACTCTGTGGGACCGCCTTTCTATAACAGACCCACAGCTATGGTGGGTAATCGTGGTTTCGGCGCTGGCAATCAGTTCGGGCATGGCATTGGGGGGCCGGCGAGTCATTAAAACAGTGGGCATGAGAGTTACCACGCTGCGGCCGATTACCGGCTTTACCGCCCAGGCTTCGGCCGCGGCCGTTATCGAGGGGGCATCGCAGCTGGGCATACCGGTAAGCACCACTCATTGCGTGAGTTCAGCGGTAATGGGAGTGGGGGCGACGACGCGGTTTTCAGCGGTGCGGTGGGGGATAGCGGGCAACATCGTGGCGGCGTGGATACTGACATTTCCTATCTGCGGGGCGCTGGGTTATTTCTTCTCCTGGCTGCTGCACGCGATATTCTAAGCGTCTAAAGGGAAATTCCCCGGGGTATGACGCGGCATTTTTCGGCGGTGATGATGGCTTCGATATCGGCTACGGCGCGGTCAAGTTCGCCCTGGCGGTTAACGACCAGGTAGTCGAAAACCGGCAGCTTTTCCATCTCTTCCGCGGCGGTCTTCAGTCGCAGTTCAAGGTCGGCAGGCGTTTCCGTGCGGCGTTTTTCCAGTCGCTGCGCGAGCTCTCCCATGGACGGCGGGGCGAGGAAGATAAATACGGCCTGCGGGACAATTTTCTTGATGGTGGCAGCCCCCTGAACATCAACCTTGATGACAACGTCTTTCCCGTTTTCCAGAGCCTGCCTGACCGGCTCTCTGGGGGGACCGTAACGATTGCCGTACACAGTAGCCCATTCCAGCAGCTGATCGGCATCAACCATTTTCTGGAATTCTGCTTCCGAGACGAAGTGGTAGTGCACGCCGTCCTTCTCGCCGGGGCGGGGAGCCCGAGTGGTGACGGTCACGATGAATTCAAGGGGGTAAGCGGACTGCCTGAGCCCGGTTAATACAGCGTCCTTGCCAACCCCTGAGAGGCCGGAGAGAACTATAAGTAAAGGCCCCGGCGGCGGGCCGAGCGGGGGACTATTTTCATGGCTCATCGGGACTTTCACTTTGCTCTTGTTTTGCGGGGGGAAGCGGCCGGCCGGTCTGAAGACGACTGGCAATCGTCTCCGGAGCGAGAGCCGCCAGTACTATATGGCCGCTATCGATAAAGATAACGGCCTTGGTTCTCCGCCCGCTGGTCATATCAATTACTTTACCGTTATTTTTACCATCGTGGATGATACGCTTGGTGGGGGCAGAAGTCGGTGAGGCTATAGCGATAGCCCGGCTCATTGCCAATATATTGCCGAACCCAATGTGAACCAGTTCTATGCTCATATTACCACCTCATACTTTTTTGCAGGATTATTATATAAATTCTGGTCAAAGCCAGAGATAGTCTTCACATCAGGATTGGTTGTTTCCAGCGAGGCTGTTATTGGCATCCCGGTTCTTCTGAAAATACTATACTACAGCGTAAATTATACAGGAACGCTCTGCCTCATTGGAAAACCTTTCAATAAACTAGCACTTGTCTCCGAGCTTGTCAAGGGCATTTTACACTCGCCGGTCACCGCATTTTATTATCTATACAAAATATTTACATTCTTTATATGAAAATTTAAGGTTTGGCTCTTTTCTTACAGCGGGTATTGTGCTAGAATAGGATGTAGCTATAGCAAGGGTTCTTTAACAATCACACAGCAACAGATTTGAGATTAGCCTCTTGGTGGTTAGAGCGGGGTGGCACCACCCGTTCCCATCCCGAACACGGAAGTGAAACGCCCCAGCGCAGACGATACTGAGGGGGTGACCCTTTGTGGAAAATATGCCACTGCCAGGAGGCTTAAATCTTATAGAAATCCCTCAAAGTATATAGCTATATGATAAGACCGAATCTATCATCCCCACTTGCTTTACAATTTTCTTTATTATAATATTAAAAATAGAGGGGTTCTCTATCAAATAAAGTGATTTTGGGAAGGGGATATGGCCAGCAGGTTTGAGAAATTCTCAGAAAGAGCCCGCCGCGTCCTCACGATAGCTCAGGAAGAGGCACGCAACCTCAACCACAGCTACATCGGGACCGAGCATATCCTGCTCGGGCTGGTACGCGAGGAAGAAGGAGTAGCCGCCAGGGTCCTTACCAACCTGGGCATCGGCCTGGGTAAGGTGCGCTCGGCGGTTGAGTTTATCATCGGGCGCGGTGAGAAACCGGGCAGCGGCGAGACCGGCCTGACTCCCCGGGCTAAGAAGGTCATCGAGCTTGCTATTGACGAGGCCCGCCAAATGGGCCATAACTATATCGGCACCGAGCACCTGCTGCTGGGTCTACTGCGCGAAGGAGAAGGCGTGGCCTCCAGCGTGCTGGACAGCTTCGGCATCACGCTGGAACGGGCTCGCGGGGAAACGCAGCATATCCTGACCCAAGGCACGCCCAAGGCGAGGCTCACCCGCAGCGCCAGCAAAACCCCGGCCCTGGACCAACTGGGTATCGACCTTACCGCAGCCGCCCGCGCCGATAAACTCGACCCTGTTATCGGACGACACAAAGAAATCGAGCGGCTCATCCAGATATTGAGCCGGCGCACCAAGAATAACCCCGCCCTCATCGGGGAGCCTGGCGTGGGCAAGACGGCCATCGTCGAGGGGCTGGCCCACCGCATCGTTTCCGGCGACGTACCCGAGACTCTGGAGGGCAAGCGCCTGATTGCGCTTGATATGGGGTCGCTGGTGGCCGGAACGAAATACCGGGGTGAGTTCGAGGAGCGGCTGAAGAAAATTATCGAAGAGATAAAGACCGCCGGCAACTGCGTTATATTTATCGACGAGTTCCATACGATGGTGGGCGCCGGCGCCGCCGAGGGTGCCGTCGACGCTGCCAATATCCTCAAGCCTTCACTGGCACGGGGCGAATTGCAGTGCATCGGCGCCACGACGCTCGACGACTTCCGTAAGTACGTGGAGAGAGATGCCGCCCTGGAGCGCCGCTTCCAGCCGGTGCTGGTTGAGGAGCCATCGGTAGACGAAACGTTGGCGATACTTAGCGGCATCAAGGAACGCTATGAAGAGCATCACCGCTTGAAGATAAGCGATGAGGCGCTGAACGCCGCCGCCAACCTGGCCTCTCGTTATATACCCGACCGCTTTCTGCCTGATAAAGCAATCGACCTTGTTGACGAAGCCTCATCGAGGGTGCGGATACGGCACAGGACCATGCCCATCACTCTCAAACAGGCCAAGGAGCAGGGTGATAATATCCGCAAGGACAAGGATGCCGCCCTGGCTACCCAGGAGTACGATTTAGCCGCACAACTGCGCGAGCAGGAAGTGCAAATCGACGAGAAGATAAAACAGCTGGAGGCGGAGTGGCGGGACGAGCAGGAGCAGGAAGAGGTGGTGGTTAAGAAGGAAGATATCTCCGAGGTGGTCAGCATGTGGACCGG
>JAUWGD010000040.1 GCA_030606585.1 Dehalococcoidales bacterium
TCAACATTGACGAAGTCAGGCCACCCAGCTCGTTGAAAGGAAGTACCTCGAAGGAGTATGTTAAAATAGCGACCGGACTCTAGACAGTGGTGCTACCAATTTCGGGGTAAGGTCAAGATAACAAAATACTGATTTGTGTGCCGGGGCAGATAAGCTACTCATCGCCATGGAACATACTACCAGGGATGGACAATCTAAAATCGTTAACGAATTAAGTTATCCTGCTACTGCCGAAGGAAAGGTAAACATGATATTCACTGACCTCGCCGTGATTGAGGTTACTCCACAGGGTCTCCTCCTCAAAGAATTCTATCCTGGACTTACCCTGGAAGATATCCAGTCAGTAACTGAGCCCGAATTTATTATAAGCCCCGACTTGAAGGAAATAGAGCTTTAACTAATCATGCCAATGCCGCGGCGCTTCCTTCTATGCGCCGCCAGGAGTTTTCTTACATGACGACTCATACGCAAAGACAGGAAATAGAGCTTTAAAGCATTCAGGAAAGCACATCGTCGGTTATGGCTTCCTCAGATATGCCCGTCTACGTGCCACAGCCGATAGATGTTGGCTGAACTCTAGACTCTATTTTTAAGACTTAACAGTGGCTACGCTCTTACACATGATCTGACTTTAGCCGCAGCCTAACCTATTGTGTGCGTGGCTCCCCCACTGAACGAAAGTCCAGATTGTGTGATGTTACAAAAGCTTATTTTGTGCACCGAAGCTCGTTATAATTTAGATATTTAACGCGAAGGAGATAGAAAAAGTTCTGCCTATTGTACCCCTATCTCCACCAGTCCTACTCTCGCACATATTAACCCCTGCCGTTACCTCAAGCGAGGAGTCCGCTGTATTCCCATCATCTTCACAGTGCCGCCGTATTTCAGGCTCTCCCGATAACCGCTATTTACTTTTAGTCGGGTCTTCCATCTTACCCGGCCCGAACGAAGAGAAGTCCAGGTCGTAGAACTCCCGGCACACGGCGAAATAGCCCAGATGACTGCCGCCCATCACCAGCTTTGATATCGGCGCATCACGGTAATATTTCTCGTAGTGGTTCTCGCGGACATAGCCGTATGACCCCATGAGTTCCATTCCCTTCAGGATTAGTTGGGGTACGGTCCTGGTGATACAAGCATGCACGGCATGCCCCTTTGCCCACATACTCTTGGTATCCCACATACCGTAAATATCCATGCGGTCATACTCATGGGCCAGTTCCAGGAAGGCGGCTCTTCCCACCGTGATGAATGAGGCTATCTCGCCCAGAATCATAGCCGCAGAGAGGTGCTGATTGATTGGTCTGCCGCCGGCTACCCTCTCCCCCGTATACTCAAGAAGTACATCGAAGGCGCCCTGCAGAATACCGATGGCATGGCCTGAATTCAGGGGCATGGGAGCCGATACGGTAGATTCGAAGATGGACCAGGCTACCGGCCCCTGCAGTCCCCACTCTTTAGGTACCCTGACATTATCAAAATAAGTAGCCGTGTTTCTGTCAGCCTGCATGCCGCACTTTACCTCGAATTTGCCGTGGGAAACGCCCTGCCACGGTTCGGGCACGTAAATCAGGGCAAAGGCGTCCTTCCCTAACTTCGGGTCTATATTGCATATTACGCAATGCAGGTCAGCTACCCCGGCATTCGATGCCCAGAACTTGTTGCCGTTGATAACCCATTCGTTGCCTTCGAGTTTGGCCCTTACTCCTATCGTTTTACCTTCATTCGTTATGTTTTCGATATCACAGGCGGACTCGGCTTCACTCATGTTAAAGCAGGCCGCGCGATGTTCGTTACCAACGTAGCCGGGCGCAAATTCATCAAGCACGGCTTTCGCCCAGGCTTTTGCCTCGGGAGTGGGTGCCATAAGATAGGCCAGGGCAGCCGGCGTCCATCCCCAGTCGGTAACGGCGCTGTGCATGCTTATACCGTAGTCGCCGCGCGCTATCTGCTCCTGCTTTAGAGCACCCGCGACTATGGAAAGCATCTCATTGCCGCCGTAGTCTTTAGGTATCAAGTTCTTCTGACAACCGAGGTCTACCTGCAATTTTTTCAGAATCGGGTTAATTATTTCTTCATGCGTTACATCATCGTCGATTTTGTCACGAACCGGTATAATTTCTTTGTCCACAAAATCAGAAATCACCTTTTGCATCATGCGTGCTTCTTCATCGACGAAACACTCCGGGTACTGCAGTTTGTACCATTGACTGGTCTGGTCTAACATACGTTTCCCCCCTTTAAAATATTAAGTTACTGGCAGGCTATCCGCATCCGGTAGTAGCTATTAATAGGTCATGCGTTGCCGATGGAAATGCTACTATAAACACCTTAATTTGTCAACAACAGATGAACTTAAAAACCATCACGAGACGGGATATTAACGTACTTCCAATCATCCGATTTTAGGCCGGCTGGGGGGTTCTTTACCGGTAGCGTACGCCCCACCATCGCGAAGCTCAATGTAACCCATGTCAGTCAGCGCGTCCATCAGGACTTCCAGTAATACGGGAGTCAGGGGCGGAGAAATTTTATCTTTTTCAAAGTCGGTAAACCTGTCGAGTATCTCGTTGATTTTGATGCCAGGTTCTTTTTCCACTTTCTCAAGTACGGCAATCTCTCTCCGGTAAAAAGGCTGAGCGTAATCGCTATCACTTAAATCAACCGGTTCGCAGAAGAAATGAGCCAATGTCCGGGTGTCGCCACAAACGAAATGCCCCCCTTTGGCTTTGCCGGTCCTGGTTTTTACGGCATCGCCTTCCGGTGGGAGGGGCCGGAATCCCATGCCGTCGTATTTAGCCATAGCTGGGTCCAGGGCGTCATGGCCCCGGTACATGTACATGACGTTCTCCGAGTATTTATTACCCAGAAGGAAAACGCCGTGAATAACGGGCATCATGGAAGCAAACAGTCCCGGGCATATCCTGCCGGTGAAACTCACGCCGTCATAATAGAACTCATCACCGATTTTATAGTGAAAATGGCAGGGATACTTCTCCACGTCAGCTACGAATTCTATAAGCCTGCATCTCACTTTGAACATAGGCGACCACCTTAAAAACTTATGCTATTTTTCTCTTTCAGCGCCCGTTCGCAATTACTAGTAGGTACCGTATTCCACGGCGGCTTGCATATAGACGCGGAAATTATCCGGGTTCTTTGTTTCCGTGGCCGTGCAGCCGCCGGAAAGAATATAACCGCCGCCGGGAGCGCAGGTCTCGATAAGTTTACGGCAGTATTCCTTGACATCTTTCGGCGTGCCGGCAATCATCAGCGAGGCGGGCACGTTGCCGGAAATACAGCAGGTATCGCCAATCATTTTCTTGGCATTGGCCATATCGGTCTGGTCAAACATCCAGGATACCCAGCCCTTGGGGAAATCGCCGATATACTCCAGCCTCTGATTATACCGGCCTTCGGCGAAGAGGGACACCATGATACCTTCGTCGATTAAAGCGTCCATGACCCTCTTCAGGCTGGGCCAGTAGAATTTTTCGAACTGCTTGCGTGACATGAAAGTATCGTCGCCCTTATGCAGGGGGAACATCACCGAGAAGCCACCGACGGCATTGACATTGGATACCAGTCTTTTTATGGACTGTTCGGTAATCATGTCGATACACTCAAGGAGCTTCTCCGGCTGGCGGAACATATCGATAGCGGCCCCTTCCGTCCCTCTCAGGAAATCGCCGATAACATCGAACGGGGCTACGGCCAGACCGCCCCGCCCCGCGGGGAACCCGGCCTCCAGACTCTCTTTATTAAAAATCATGAGCTCTTTCTGCCAGATTTCCATTTCCTTACCCGCGTCTATCAGCGCCTGGAAAGCGGCCCGCATCTCCGGACGGGCAAAGGGAAAGGCCATTATCATGGGCATTCCCATAAAAGAGCTTAACGGCGGGAAATTTTTAATCTCCTCGGCGGCAAGTATCGTACGGGGTACCAGAGTCCTGAATGAAAAATCGGACGGGTCTTTCATAAGGGCATCATATTCGTCAGCGCGCATATAGGCTTCTTCCACGAACTGGTAGGTACCTACATCGTCACCTATGCCGTGGCCCGGCCACTTATAGGGTTTATACTTGAGGGTTTCCAGCACCTTTCCGGACCAGGTCAGTCCCGGGCCCATGAGACTATCCAAATCCTCATAAAAGTCATTCATAAATTTGGTCCATGCTTCACGAAGCGCCTTGTAATCGTACATCATTTTCTTGAGGTTCCATCCGGCGTAATAAGCGGGGAAGTTACCGGTGGGCAGCGATACGGGCACACGGTCGGGCTCCTCGCACCGCCATACCTTCATCATACGGGTAACGCGTTCTTTATAAAGCTTCTCCGCCCTGGCATCGCGGAATTTAACGCCCACAGGATTTTTATAGCGCTCCATTCTCTTTTCACGCTTCTCTTCACGGCTTAGCTCCGACCACTGTTTCTCCATAGTGATATTGCTCCTTCAAAATGTTATTAATTGCTACGTTTTTCAGTATACCAAAGGGGGTAGATTTAAACCAATCCGGTAATATCATTCCTATCCTACCAGCAGCTTACGCGCTTCCTTGAGCTTGTCCGGGATAGCAATTTTCAGACCGCAAGCCGCGGCGCAGGCGCCGCATTCATTACAGCTATCAATATCATGCCGTTCGATTCGATATAGAGACCGGGCTGTCTCGACATCGTCGTACATCACAGCGTCGTTATACAGCTCGAAGATGCGGGGCACGTCAATACCCAGCGGACACGGCATACAGCCGCGGCAGGCAGTACAGGGGACGGGCCTCAATTTACGGTAGGCATCCCTGACCCGGCCGATGAGCACTTCCTCCGGCACGGTAAGGCTATCCGCTTCAACGGTATCAGCGAGCGCTACGTTCTCTGCAACCTGCTCCATGGTGCTCATGTCGCTGACAACGGTAGCGATTTCCGGGTGGTTCCAGACCCAGCGCAGTCCCCAATCGGACAGCGGGCGGTTTTGCGGGTCTTCCGCCCATATCGCGGCTACCGAATCAGGCGGCGTCCCGGTCAGACGACCTCCCCTGAGAGGCTCGGTAACGACCACCGCCAGCCCCTTAGAAGCGGCGTACCTGATTCCGCCGGCACCCGGGTGATGGTCTATATCCATGTAACTGTATTGAAATTGACAGAGGGTCCAGTTGTCGTAAGCGTCCAGTACCTCCCTGAGGGCCTGAAAATAATCGTGGAAAGCAAACCCGACGTTTTTAATGCGTCCGCCGGCCATGGCCGCCTCCGCCCTGCTCAGCACGTCCATCTCCTGCAACCGGGGCCAGGTCTGCCGGTCCAGCCCCCCGAAAAGGAAAAAGTCTATAGAGTCCGTCTGAAGTCGCTCAAGGTGGTCGTCCAGATAGCGTTCTACATCCGCGGGGGAATCGATTAACAACGACGGTAGATTGGCGGCGATTTTAACTCTCTCCCGATAACCATCTTGAAGCGCCCGGGCCAGCAGGCGGGTCAGGCGTTCATGCCACTCCCTGTCACAGGGATAACCCAGGTCCAGATAGTTAACGCCGCGGTCGATGGCGTAACGGAGCATCCTGACGACTTCGTCTTCATCCATGCTGGAAGGGTCACCGGCGAGCGACGGCAACCGCATAACGCCGAAGCCCAGCGTTGATGCTTTCCAGTCCAGCCTGCCAAACTTACGATACTTAATGACCGTTTTCCTCCACGATAATTCTCCAGCCAATACCAGCGAGGGCTCACGACCGTACTATGGTGGTCACTCACCCTCGCTAATAATATTACTATATCTGATATCGGGACGACTATGCTTCCACCCATGGAGAAGCATGTTCGCCGCTGAGGCAAACCACGATAAATCCGTAAGGTTTATCACACCACCTGGTAATCAGGGGGAGGTGGGGGAAAGCGGCGGGACAGACGGCGATGGTCGGCGTGTTGAAGATGTGCCTTTCATAGTCCTTGCCCATGCCCAGCTCAAGCTCGGCCCCGAGGAAATCGAGGTTATCGGGGTCAAGGCCGACGAAACACAGGATTTCCGCCTCGGGATGGTAATGGGCTTCGCCGGCGCGGTGCCATTTCCCGCACTTGCTGTAGAATCCCCACGTAAAATTGAGGTCGAACCCTTCGAGGTCATCACCGTAGAGCCAGACGACCTCGTCGCCGTTACCCGGCCCTACTCCCATTTCCGCGGCCTTGATTGACCCGTACTGGTCCGCGGATAGCCTGTCGTTCCCCGCTCTCCCCATTGAGTCAAAATTAGTAATCATCCTCTTGATATATTTACTGTATTTCGAGCCTTTAGTTGCGGATGCCGACTTCGCTGAAACAGACTCGGCCTTATAGGCGTCAGCCAGTCCGATGGTATAATGGACGATAGGTCTTTCCAGGCTCTTTACCGTAACCGGACCATGCGGCAAACCTTTCGATATAAGCACACACGATGGTTCTTTGAAGACATGCTCTTCCCGTTCCTCGCCAAGCAGTACCGATACTTCCGCGCCCAGATCAAAGATATCGGTGTTTTTCGTCCCTTCAAAAACGAGGACTTCATCGTAGGGGTGTACCAGCATACCATCGAGGGGATGGAACGTGCCGGGTTTTTTGACAAACCCGAAAGAAAACTGCGCGTTGAACCCTTCTAAATCCTTAGCTTCCATCCAGATACGGGGCTCGGCGTACAGTCCCTGGGGCGGGTCCTTGACGAGCGCGGGTTTGATAAGATGAGCGTATTCTTTTTCAGCCATAAAATATTACCTCCTTTGCCGGATTGCATACTTGGATAAATATCATTTTATTAGCGAGGCGGCCGACCCTCACGCGCCATATGCCCGAAGCTTCTCTCGGGGTCGTACCTGCCCAGCGGGATACCGCCGCCGACATTCAGCATCTGGCCGGTGATGTAAGACCCCATCTCCGAGCACAGAAACAGGTTCGTGTAGCCGATATCTTCCGGCAGACCGACTCTCCCTATCGGCGTGAACTTGCCCATTTCATCCATCGCGGCGCCTCTCTCGTTATCCGGAATCATGGACAGGACGGGGTCCCAGAACGGGCTCTTGATAGGACCCGGTAGAATACCGTTGACATTGATGTTGCTGGGACCGAGTTCGTAGGCAAGGTTGTAGACCAGCCCGATGATGGCGGCTTTAGCCCCGTGGTACTCCACGGAGGGACCGGGGGGATTATAGACGCCTTCCGAAGAAATGAGGACAATCTTGCCGTATTTCTGCTTCTTCATGTACGGCACGACTTCCTTGCAGAAGAAGACATGGCCTTTATAATTGAGGTTCGTCATCAGGTCGAAATACTCTTCCTCGGTATTCTCGACCCCCCTGGGCGGCCTCGCGCCCTCTTTGGGGGGGTTGAGAACCCGCTCTCTCGGGACGCTGCCGCCGGCGCAGCCTACCAGTATATGCACCGTGCCGAACTTCTTGACGGTCTGGTCCACGCAGGCTTTAATTTGCGCGGTGTCGGTGATATCACACTTGATGAAGATAGCCTCTTTACCCTTTTTACTGGCTTCCTCGGCGGTCTGCTTCCCTTCCTCCTCTTTGACGTCGGCGATGACGCAGTTGCAGCCTTCCTCGGCGAAGATGATGGCCGTAGCCCTGCCCATTCCCGTGGCGCCGCCGTTGATAATAGCAACTTTTTCAGGTAGTAATAACTTATTCACTTATTACCTCCTTGATAATTTTTCCGGTAAAAGTAACTCCCTGGCAAGTCAATATTCAGTACATTTACGCGGTATATAATCGGAAAACGACTTACTAATTTTCTACGGCGCACATATTATAAACTTTACCACCAGGGATATCAACCAAGATTCCAGCTGTCCTGTTGATTATTTTATGAGCGTGATATAATCCAGAACGGAAAAGGAGGTTACCATGAGTTCTAAAAAACCGGACTACTCCATATTCGATAAATTCAAATTCGAAAGGAAACCCGTGGGCGTCAGGTATTCGCTGGGTAAGCCGGAAGGAATCAAGCCGACGGATAAGCTCCTGGCAATCTGCGAGCTCCTGGCCGAGGCCCAGAAAAGCGAACCTTTTTACATCACCGCCGACAACATCCAGTGCGGCGGGCAGGTAATGGGAACGCAGGAATATCCGCCGATAATGTACAGCGGGCAGATAGGGCCGATGTTTTCCATGTTTAAAACCCCGGGCGCCAATCGCCGTATTTACGACTACGTTCCCCATCTGCCCAGGGATTCCGTTAAATATGTAAGCTATGCAACCTGCGACCGGATGAACTTCGAACCCGACCTGCTGATTATTACCGCGAACACGAAACAGGCGGAAATCATCCTCAGGGCCAGCAGCTACTCCGACGGCAAGATGTGGCATAGCAAGGGAACAACATGCCTGGCCTGCGCCTGGATATACGCCCACCCGTACCTGAGCGGCGAAATCAACTATACCATCAGTGGTCTCGGCTACAGCATGAAGGCCAGACAGGTATTGCCCGAAGGGCTGTTTATTATTACCTTCCCCTTCGATACCATTTCTCCGCTGATTGAAAACCTCAACGACATGGAGTGGGAACCCTACTGGTTCAACCTGGGCAGAGAAGGATTCATCGACGAGGTACAAAAAAGAGATAAGGAGCTGAACGAACAGCTGGGCATAGAACAGATCGAAACAACCAGGCCTCTGAAAAAGAATCAGTGAGTCTATTAGTCAAAACCATAACCAAAACGGCACCGGAGATTCATGTTTCCAGTGCCGTTTATTTTTCAGGTTGGTAATAATTATTATTACTTTATGTCAATGCCGGGCAGGACAGCGCCCTGCTTGATAAAGAAAGTAAGCCGGAAAGAAATATACCAAACGGTAATTACTTATTCGAAGGCGTATAACTTGCCATCGAAAGAACCGACATATACCGAACCGTCAGCCACGGTGGGGGAAGAGGTGATTTTATCTCCGGTAGGGTATTCCCAGAGCTTTTTACCCTTGGTTTTTTCCACAGCGTAAAGGCTGCCGTCATTACTCCCGAAATATACGGCGGAATCCGTAATCGCAGGCGAAGAAACTACCGGGCCGGTGGCTACGTATGACCACAACTCCTGACAGTTACTCGCATTCATAGACAACAGCTTATTGCCGCCGCCCAGATAAAGAATACCGTCATCCACGGCTATAGAAGAGCTTGTTCTTATTCCCCACCCCAGCCAGTGCTGCCAGACAAAGCCGGAAGCTGCCGGGGGCCTTGGCGCCGCGCCCCTGATATAGAGCACGTTCCAGAAAACCCTGACTTTATTTTCAAAGGCCCAGTTCCTGGCCTGGTAATCAATGGCATACACAAAACCTGCGGTATTGGTGATATATGCTATTCCGTTATGCACTACGGGAGAAGTAACGATGGAGGATTTAATCTCAAAATTAAGACGAACCCTTCCGTTATTAGCATTCAGAACGTAACAGGAACCGTCCACAGAGCCGACAATAACAACGCCATCGACAACTACCGGCGATGAAATCACCATGCCTTCCGTCTCGGTACGCCACAGTTCCTTTCCCGTCGCGATATCCACCGCGTAAACATTGTAATCGTCAGAGCCGAAATAAGCCACGCCGTCAGCTATGGCGGGTGATGACCTTACGGGGTATCTAGCCCTGAAAGACCACAGCTCCATACCGGTAGCGGCATCCAGCGCATAGAGATGGCCGTCGTTGGAACCGCAAATCATTACACCATCGACGACCGCGGGTGAAGATTCTACCCAACTGCCCGTCTGAAACGACCAGATTTTCTCGCCGGTGTCCGCGTCAACAGCGTAAATATTGAAATCCCGGGAACCAAAGTAAACAACACCATCCACAACCGTAGGCGAAGAACGGATAGCACCGCCCGCGGTAAAAGTCCACTTCAGCTTGCCCTCCGGTAAGTCGCTACCGGGGTTAATACTACCGGTATGATTAAGGTCGTGGCGGAACATGGTCCAATCCCCAGGCGGCGGTGACGATTCTGTTTCCTCAGAAATCCCGAAAATAACGTCGGTAAACTGATATAAACTGAGGAACAAAATCGCCACTAAAACAACACTGAGGATAGTCCGCCGGATAATCCTGCGGCGTCTTAGAATTATTTTCCTTCTGCGTTCAAGGTCTTCGTGGTCTATAAACATATTAGTCCCTATAAAATATTAACTTTTATAAGCTCATACTGTCAATTAGACGTATGAAAACAATAGAGTCGGTACAGTCTTGTCGCTTTATGTTTACCATGTCCGGCTAACGGTCTCATCAGCGGAGGACTTAGGAGAGCGTACGAAAAACATTAAAAACGTCGCCAATGCGGCGAATATAAGGGCGGTGACAAAGGCTAAATTATAATTTCCAGTATTATCGAATATCCAGCCATAGTACACCGGAGCGATTAGCCCCACGGGAGATAAGAAGGCTATTATAGTACCGAGTATAGAGCCGAAAGACTTCCTGCCGAAGTAGCGGCCGATTATCACGATAACCAGAGGCGTTACCGCCCCCGAACTGAGGCCGTGACAGGCAAGCAGTACGTAAACCCCCGGCAAATTCTGAAACACCAGGTAAGCTCCCAGGCCGATGACCTGCAGCAGAAACGACCCGACTAACAGTAACTGTACGCGGCTCTTGGGAACACGGTCGGCTACAAGTCCGCCGAAAAACCTGGCAGGCACGGTAAAGAATATCATCATACCCATCATACCGCTGGCTACGGCCTCTTTAATCCCTATATCGGTTAGAAAGGGGAAAATGTGCACGTTGAACCCGCCGGCGATGAAGTTATGAGCGCTGAAGCTGATAATCAACAGCCAGTACGTACCGGTTTTAATCGCCTGCCTGAAGGTGTACTCTACTTCTTCGGACTCCGAGGCATATCCTGCGGTCTTGGCAGCCATTCCGCTTTGTTCTTCCGTATCAGGGCTGACCTCAGCCCCGTCAGGCAGCAGGTTGTAGTATTCCGGACGCTTCGGTTTGATCAACATATAGGCAAACGGCACGCTGGCGAACATGATGATACCCCAGAGGAGACAGGTAAAACGCCAGCCCTGGTACTCTATAAGCGGGGTGACTATCTGGAGCACGATGATGCCGAATATGCTGATGGTAGCGAACTTGATGCCCTGAGCCAGTCCCCTACGGCGTATAAACCAGTCGTTGATGTTTTTGTCACAGGCGACCGTCAGGCCGATATTAAGTCCAAGTCCTATCAGGACACCCCAGGCGACATAGTAATGCCATACCTCGGTTACATAGTTCATGAATATAAGGCCGGCCCCGGCGACGCAGATACCGAAGATAATAATCCATTTTGGACCGAACTTATCCGAGAGCCAGCCTACCAGCGGCGAAGTAACGCCGCCTTCGAGTCGCCCGATTCCGGCCGCCAGAGACGTGTAAGCCCGGTTCAGTCCCAGTTCGGCGGCAATGGGCTTGAAGAACACAGATATGCCGTAGGTATTGAAGCCGTGACCCAGGCCGGATATGATGCCGATGTATAGTACGGACCACCATCCGAAGAATACACGGGGACCGGATTTTTTAACTTGCGACAAGATATTACCTCGATTTAAGAGTAAGAGATTAATCCTGCAGGCGCGGTCTTATGGTATATTATGATTCACAGAGCGCGGTTACGTCCAGATTGTGTTCCCAGGGACTCCGCGAAATATGCATGGCCACAAAGGTGCTCGTCCTGACGATTTCCGGTATATTGGCGATTACAACTTTAACGAACTCGTCGAACTCCTTGGGCGTGTGAAAAACGAAAATACCGATTATATCGTAGGTACCGGTACATCCGCACAGGTAATAGACATTGGGGTTTTTAATAAGCAACTGCTCTACCCGTTCGGCAGACCCCACTTTGACCTCTATACACATGATACACATGAAGTTAAGTCCTAACTGCTCGGGATTAGGTATAGCACTTATTTTCATGGTATCGCTTTTCACCAGTCCCCTGACCCTGTTGCGCACGGTTCCTTCCGATACCTCCAGCTTCCGACCGATTTCACGGAAACTCTGCCTGGCATCGTCCTGCAGCTCCCTGATTATTTTCTGACCGAGTTTATCCAGCATATTGCACCTCCTGGACAGGGTTGAGTAAAATATCCTCTGTAACTATACGCAAATTAGCATTTAAATGCAAATCCAGAGATTGGTTGCGTAATGTAAAAGAGGTATCACCGTCAAACAGGTGTGGTCTGCGCATACGCTCAACAGAATATCCGGCGGTTAATTGATGTTAGATTGATATTAGTCAGTGAATGTAATATAATGATTAATCATTCTTAGGAGGAGGGAGCCATGCCAAACAGCGTATACAAGATAATCACACTGGTCGGTAGCAGTACCGAATCCTGGGAGAAGGCGGCAACCAACGCCGTAGAAACAGCGGCGAAGACTCTCAAGGATTTGAGAATTGCCGAAATCGAAGAGCTGGATATGCAAATCGATAACGGCAAGATTATGAGCTACCGGGCCAAAGTTAGAGTCTCCTTTAAATATCACGGCAAAGAATAGCTAAACTCGATGCCAAGGCGAGATACCTGTTCTTTACTAACAGTGACTGAAAACCACTGAAGTTCCTTCATACCTTTTACTGTCGCCATCTGGCAGTGGCGCGGTCAAACATCAGGCGCCTTAACAGGATACCCCCGATATCCCGGCTTACTTTCAAGTCATCACTCAGTCCGGCGGTGAGCCTTCTTATCATTATGAGTATAAACAGGGCGGCGCAACTCCAAATAATTTCCACCGGCTCGCGGAAATACCAGCTGACAAACGGTAATATCAGGAAGCAGATAAACATGCCCACGGGCAGACTGCGACTGTAAGGACCGCCGACGATGGAACCCTCGCCTGATTTTTTGAATTTAGCTACTAAACGGGGGGCGGTCCTTATTAACAAGGCGATGATGACGGGTATAATAGCCACGAGGCCGGATATGGGAACCAACGTTATAACCATAGCCAGGGCGATGCTGTTGCCCTTTTCACCATCGAATTTCGAAAATACCGGCCACATCTGACCGCAGACGGCGGCCAATCCGGCAATAGCAATAATTGTTAAATCGAAACCGAGGAGTTTACCTGCCAGGACAGGCAGGACTCCCTTGATGAATTCACCCAGTACGCCCG
>JAUWGD010000096.1 GCA_030606585.1 Dehalococcoidales bacterium
TCGGCAACAGCCATTTCGAGAAAAATATTTTCCCGGACTTTCACACGGTTATCATCCCCGATGAATACTTACGAATTTCTCAGTAACAGCCCCGCAGCTACCTCGGCTCTCGGGAAGAGAATGGGTGAGCGACTCGAAGCCGGCAGCGTCATCGCCCTGACCGGGGAGTTGGGCTGCGGCAAGACGCTGTTGACGCGCGGTATCTGCGACGGATTGGGTGTGCCACTGAGGCAGGTCAACAGCCCGACCTTCGTCCTGGTGAACGAATACCGCGGCAGGCTGCCCGTTTTTCACATGGACCTGTACCGCCTGGGCACGGAATCGGACGTTGTTGAGCTCGGCATTACCGACTACCTGTCGCGTACGGAGTCCGGAGTAATGATTATCGAGTGGGCGGAGAAAATACCCTCCCTCCTCCCCGACGACCTCCTGAAAGTGGAGTTTGAAATCCTTTCCGTGCGGAAACGGCGTATCAATTTTTCAGCGGACGGCGGCAGGTTCGCCGGGCTGTTTAAGGAGCTGCGGCGGTCATGATAGTGCTGGGTATAGATACGTCGGATTACGCCAATGCCGTGGGTGTGGTCGATGGCGACAAAGTCCTGGCGGACGCTGCTTACGCGGCTAAGACGGATTCCCTTGAGCAGATTCTCGCCAATATCGAATCCACCCTGCAAAGCGCCGGGCTGGGTCTTAAAGACATTGAGGGAATCGGGGTGGGGCTGGGGCCAGGCTCCTGGACGGGAATCAGGGTGGGGGTGACGGTGGGTAAAATGCTCGCTTTCAGCACGGGAAAGCCCGTAGCAGGTGTGCCGACGCTGGAAGCTCTAGCATATGCCGCCCGCCGCGAATCTTCACTGATTTGCGCTGTTATCAGTGCCGGTACAAAGGACACTGTCTATGCCGCCCTTTACCGCCCGGAAAGTGGTGTGGTTGGGAGAATCGGAGAGTACTATGTCGGTGATGTTAAAGGATTAACAGCGCTGTTATCCGGGCCTGCCGTAATGGCGGGCAACGGTGCGCAGGCATATTCACGAATAATCAGACAGGAATCGGGAATGAATATCAAGGCGGTGGAGGCTGCTCCGGGTGGGGCATCGATAGCCTGCCTGGCGTCGCAGCGACTGGAACGTGGCGAGAAGGACGATGTACTTTCCCTGACGCCCCTGTATTTAAAGGAATCCACGGCTAAGGCATTTGTCAACAAATATAAGAGCAGACATACATAAGAGGAAGGTTTGTATTCGTGTTGGTTTTAGGTATCGAGACTTCATGCGACGAGACATCGGCGGCGCTGGTGGCCGACGGTAAAGCGATTTTATCCAGTACCATCGCCACGCAGCTCGATTTGCTCAGGAAATACGGCGGCGTCGTGCCGGAGATTGCCGCCCGCCGGCATACCGAGCTTATCGGCTATGTTATTCAGGAAGCCCTCGATACTGCGGGAAAGACGCTGGATGATATCGAAGCTGTAGCGGTTACCTCGAAGCAGGGGCTTATCGGCTGCCTGCTGGTCGGCGTGGCCGCGGCCAAGTCCATCAGCTACTCGAAGCAGGTGCCTCTCATCGGTGTGCACCATATCGAGGGGCATATCTTCGCCAACCGACTCAGCCATCCGGATTTACCGGTGCCCCATGTCTGCCTGACCGTTTCCGGGGGGCACACCATGCTGCTCTACGTTGAGAACGATTGTCAATACACGCTGCTGGGCACGACGCTGGACGATGCCGCCGGTGAAGCGTTCGACAAGATAGCGAAATTCCTCGGTCTGGACTTCCCCGGCGGTCCCGTTATCGATAAGCTTTCCCGGCAGGGAGACCGAAAAGCCTTCAACTTCCCGAGGCCGATGATAAGAAGTAAGACGCTGGATTTCAGTTTCAGCGGACTGAAGACCTCGGTTATTAATGCTTTCAAGAACAAAGTAGCCCGTAACGAAGCCCTGCCCCTGGCTGATATCGCCGCCAGCTTCCAGGAGGCGGTCGTAGACGTACTCGTCGGCAAGACGATGCGTGCCGCTGAGGACCGCGGCGTCACGGCGGTCAGCGTTACCGGTGGTGTCTCCGCCAACAGCCGTTTAAGGCAGGTCTTTGAAGAGACCTGTAAAAAGAGGGGAATCGACGTGTTCTTTCCGAATCTCTCCCTGTGCACCGATAATGCGGCTATGATTGCCGCCGCCGGATACGCTAGAATGAAGCTGGGGGAGGTCTCCGATTTACGCCTGAACGTTTCCCCCAATGTCCCTCTGGAGGGATAGTATGGCAGTGAATATAAAAAAGATTGACGCGGCCAGTCCGGACAAAGAGATACTGGAACAGGCTGCCCGACTGATAAATAAGGGTGAAGTGGTGGTATGCCCGACCGATACCGGTTACGCGTTCGCCGCCAATGCCCTGGATACCCGCGCCATAGCCAAGGTTTTCCACCTGAAAGGACGCTCATATTCCAACCCGATTCATATAGCCGTAAGCTCTATCGATGAGGCGGGGAAGTATGCCCTTGTAGACGCGACAGCCCGCTTTCTCGCCGGACGTTATCTCCCCGGAGCGCTGACGCTGGTTATGCCCCGGAAGGAAACGGTGCCGTCCATGTTGGTGGCCGGACTGGATACCATCGGCATACGCATCCCCGATAATCCCGCGATTCTGCGCCTGGCGGAAATGACGGGGCATCCCCTGACCACCACCAGCGCCAATGTCAGCGGCAGGCCGGGCGCTTACACGGTCGAAGAGGTTGAAGCGCAGCTCGGGGAGAACATCCGGGACGTGCCTCTGATACTGGACCAGGGGCCTGTTAGGGTACGTGAATTGTCTACCATAATTGATTTAACGGTCAGTCCGCCCCAGCTTATCCGGCAGGGGCGTATCAGCTGGCTGGAACTCCGTGACGTATTGAAGCGATTTCAGAATCCTCAAGAATAAGGTACACTGGGACAGGAGGTTTTATCTATGCGTATAGCTATCGGCGGCGACCACAGGGCTTGTAAGCTCAAGGAACTCGTCATCAGGATACTTGAGGAACACGGGTACGGCTATCATGACTTCGGCTGCTATGGTGAAGAAGCGGTTGATTACCCCGATATCGGTGTCAAGGTGGCCGGGGCTGTCGCCGGCGGAGATTATGACCGGGGCATCCTGATATGCGGGACCGGTATCGGCATGTGCATTACGGCCAATAAGGTGAAAGGGATAAGGGCGGCGCAGTGTTACAACGCCTTTACGGCAAAACGGGCGCGACAGCACAATGACGCCCAGATTTGCTGCCTGTCGGCGGAACAGGGAAAGGCGCGTGTCCCCTCCATCCTGGAGGTTTTTCTGACTACCGAGTTCGAGGGTGGCAGGCACGTGGCCAGGCTGAATAAGATTAAGGAAATCGAAGAGAAACAGTATAAATGTGACTGAAATTATATATTATCGTCATTCCCGCAAAGGCGGGAATCCAGTGGTGGGGTAAGGGGGTCTGGATTCTCGGGTCAAGCCTTCAGGCTGAATCAGGCTGAAGCCCGAGAATGACACTATTAATCGACCTCTTATTAGGCGAACTTGTATGATTGATATAATTTCTAAGGTTAAGTAAAAACATGGATTATCGTGAAGAATATAAACGCAAGCTGATTTCCGCCGAAGAAGCCGCCGGGCTGGTGAATTCCGGTATGTGGATTGACTACGGGGCTATCTGCGGCTTTCCCTCGCTGATAGACCAGAAGCTGATAGAACGCGCCGGAGAACTGAAAGAGGTGAAAATCCGCGCGGAGCACTCGCATACCCGGATACCTGAGTTCGACCCCAAGCAGGAGCATTTCATCCACAACTCGTGGTTCCTGGGAAAAGTGGAGCGGGAGTACCACAAGAACGGCGCCTGCTCCTACATACCGTTCGGCTTGAGCGAAGGCCCCCGGATGTACCGCGAGTGGCTTAAGGACGATGTGGACATTACGTTTATCGAAGTCACGCCGATGGATGAAAACGGCAACTTCAATTTCGGCACGGCGGTAACGCGGCAGAAGGCCGCCTGCGAGGTAGCCAAGACGGTAGTCGTGGAAGTCAATGAACACCAGCCGTGGGTCTACGGCGGCTATGACGAAGTCGTCCACATCTCTCAGGTTGACCACGTCGTTGAGAATTACGAGTTTAAAATACCGGAATTCCCGGCGGCGGAAATAACCCCGGAGGACGAGGTTATCGCCGGGTTGCTGGCGGAGCAGATAGAAGACGGGGCCACTATCCAGCTTGGTGTGGGCGCCATTCCCAGCGTCGTGGGTAAATTGCTGATACAGCACGGACTGAAAGACCTGGGGATACACAGCGAGATGTTCAACGACAGCATGATGGAGCTTATCGAGGCGGGAGTGGTCACCGGAAAGAAGAAAAGTGTCAATCCCGGTAAAGCCGTGCACTGTTTCGCCGCCGGCTCGGAGAAACTTTACAAGTACATGGATAGAAACCCCGCGCTGGCCGGCTTTCCGGTGGATTACACCAACGACCCGTATATCATCGCCCAGAACGAAAAGCAGATAGCCATCAACAGCAGCCTGCGCTTGGACCTGCGGGGGCAGGTCTGCTCGGAGTCGGTGGGCACCCGCCAGATAAGCGGCACCGGCGGCCAACTTGAATTTACCCGGGGCGCCTATATGTCGCCGGGGGGTAAGGCTTTCATCTGCCTCCACGCCGCCCGCCGGAATAAAGACGGCAAACTGGTATCAAATATCGTGCCCGTCCTGGAACTGGGGGACATGGTCACCGTGCCCGCATCTGATGTCTCTTATATTGTTACCGAATACGGGATAGTAAATCTCAAGGGTAAAAGCGTCTGGCAGCGCGCCAAGATGCTGATTTCCATCGCCCACCCCGATTTCCGCGACGAACTGACCGAAGCTGCCCGTAAAGCCAGCTTCATCACCAGGGGGACCGCTGACCTGCACTGGTAATACTTCCCTCTCGCCAGACACCATGTAAATTTACGCACGTACCAGCTTGACAATAAACGGGCTCTCGTGCTATCTTTAGGTACGGGCATTTAACTAAAAGTTTATTTTCCGGTCCGTCTTAAAAGGCGGCCATTTTTATTAGTAGAACTTTTAGAGAGGCAAGAAGTGAAAAGTGATGCCGCAAAAAAGGGTATAGAAAGAGCGCCGCACCGGTCGTTGCTGTACGCCCTGGGCTGCACGCGTGAAGAGATGAACAAGCCGTTTATCGGCATCGTCAACAGCTTTACGGAGATTGTGCCCGGACACATCCACCTGCGCGAAATCGCCGAAGCCGTCAAGGCTGGTGTACGCGAGGGGGGAGGCGTGCCCTTTGAGTTCAACACCATTGCCGTCTGTGACGGTATCGCCATGAACCATGCCGGCATGAAATACAGCCTGCCCAGTCGGGAGCTTATTGCCGACTCGGTGGAGATAATGGCGGAGGGCCATGCCTTCGATGCTCTGGTATTCATACCGAATTGCGACAAGATTATCCCCGGTATGCTCATGGCCGCGGTGAGGCTTAACCTGCCGGCGATATTCGTCAGCGGCGGGCCGATGCTGGCGGGACACCTGGACGGAGAGAAAATCGACCTGAACACAGTTTTTGAGGGCGTGGGGGCTGTCACCGGCGGCAAGATGACCGAGGAACAACTGATAAGGCTGGAAGAAGCCGCCTGTCCCGGATGCGGCAGTTGCGCAGGCATGTTTACCGCTAATACCATGAACTGCCTGACGGAGGTGCTGGGGATGGGACTTCCGGGTAACGGGACAATTCCGGCGGTTGACGCGCGGCGGAGGGGACTGGCCAGGCAGGCCGGTCGGCAGGTGATGAATCTTCTGGCGGATGATATTCGTCCTATGAATATTATAAACAGTGACGCGGTTTACAACGCCTTCACGGTGGATATGGCCCTGGGAGGCAGCACCAATTCGGTCCTGCACCTCATGGCTATCGCCAACGAGGCCGGCGCCGATTTCAATCTGGCTATGGTCAACGAGATAAGTAAACGCACTCCGTACCTCTGTAAGCTGAGGCCGTCCGGGCCGCACCACATCGAGAATCTGGACTTGGCCGGGGGCATTCCCGCGGTGATGGGTGAGTTGCAAGGGCTTCTTAAACTAAAATCGAAAACCGTGACCGGGAAAACGGTGGGGGAGAATATCGCCGGTGTCAGGACGCTGGACAGCGAGGTTATCCGCTCCGTGAAGACCGCCCACACGGCCACCGGGGGTCTGGTAATGCTTTTCGGCAACCTGGCGCCTGAAGGCGCCGTGGTCAAAAAAGCGGCGGTAGCACCGGAGATGATGGTACATCGCGGCCCGGCCCGGGTGTTCGAATCCGAGGAAGAGGCAACAAAGGCCATTATGAATAAGAAAGTAAAGTCCGGCGACGTGCTGGTCATCTGCTACGAAGGCCCTAAAGGCGGGCCGGGGATGCGGGAAATGCTGACGCCCACTTCGCTGATTACCGGTATCGGTATGGATAAGGAGGTGGCATTGATTACCGATGGTCGTTTTTCCGGGGCAACCCGGGGCGCGTCTATCG
>JAUWGD010000094.1 GCA_030606585.1 Dehalococcoidales bacterium
GTTATCGCTGGCAATCTGTGCATGAAGCACGATTTGTAACAACAAATCGCCCAATTCTTCGTAAAGTTTATCCGAGTCTCCCCCGTCGAGTGCTTCCATTACCTCATAGCATTCAGACAGCAGGTTCCCCCGCAGCGACTGGTGTGTCTGCTCTTTATCCCAAGGGCAGCCGTCCGGGGCGCGGAGACGAGCGATGATTTCCACCAGGGCATCAAATTTACTTAAATCCTGCGGCAAAGACAATACTGCCTCCTTAACTCTGATTATACAGGCTGAACATAGGCGGGGCAACAAGATGAAGAAGAAATGTGGGCTAGGCGGGCAGTACCACACCGATGAAGTCCCGCTGCCCCCGCAGGAATTCTTCGGCGGACATTGCCTTTTTGCCTTCCAGCTGCACCCTGAGCACGCTTAAAACGCCCTTCCCGGTACCTATGCCCGGCCCCACCGCCCGCCCGGGTAAAGATATTACCCGCCCCGCTTCAGTATCGCTTTCTCCAGGCAATGCCATCGCCTTGATTATTTTCAACTGCTTTCCCCGCCAGGTCGTATAACACCCCGGCCACGGGTAAAAGGCGCGAATCCGGCGCCAGATTTCTAAAGCCGGCAGGTTCCAGTCAATCTCCCCTTCATCCTTGTTAATCTGGCTGAAATAGGTGGCTTCCTTCTCATTCTGGGGGCGGGGAGTAATTTCGCTACGCAGCCAGCCGGCCAAGGCTTCCTGGAGCAGCCGAGCCCCCACCAGCGCCAGTTTTTCCGTCAGGGAACCCGTGTTATCCCGAGGTGAAATCGGTACGGCCGCTCTGGCCAGCACCGGCCCGGTATCCAGCTTTTTCCTGACGAGTTGAATGCTGACACCGGCAAATTCGTCCCCGGCCAGAATCGCCGCCGCTACCGGCGAGGCTCCCCGGTGCCTAGGCAGTAGTGAAAAGTGGACGTTTACGCACTGGTAAGGCGGAATATCCAGGACCGACTGCGGCAGAATCTGCCCGAAGGCGCAAACCACGATTACATCGGGCTTAAGTTCCGTCAGCCACGCTACCGCCTCGGCCGACCGGAGGCTTTCCGGCTGGAACACCGGCAGGCCCATTTTCATTGCTATATTCTTAATAGTTGGGGATGCCGGGGTGCGACCCCGTCCGGCAGGCCTGTCCGGCTGGGTATAAACGGCAACGACGTTATAACCATTGATGACGAGATGCTCAAGGGTAGGGACGGCGGACTCTGGCGAACCCATAAAAACAATACGCAATCCAGACCTCCAGACCCCAGAATTTTAACAAAAAAATTATTTTTTAACAACTTGTCGTTTTGGGCTGGCAACCCCCGAAAACGGCAAGAAAACACAGTTCTTAAGAGTTCTTAAGAGGAAAAATACGACAAAAATGGCTGGTTGCCGTCCCCAAAATATTTGCCACTCGGGTGGTGTCGGTAGTATGCTAGGTGGTGTTAATAACTTAATCATTTATTAACTTTCTGCTCCACAGAACCCGTCCCAAAAGGCGGGAAATCCTGACAAAAAACGAAGCATTATAAAATCGTGCCGAAAGCAGGATAGGGGGGTATGTTTTGCCTGCGCCGGGGTTCGATGCAGGCATACAGCGTATGGAACCGTCTCGAAACAGGACACCTCAGGAAATATGGGAAGCTGCCCTCGGGGAGCTACAGATCCAGGTCAGCAAGCCGAACTACCGGACCTGGTTCAGTAAAACTGCCGGCTTAAGCTATCAGGACAACCAGTTCATCATCGGTGTCCCCAATACCTTCGCCGCCGAATATCTGGATAAGAACCAGCGCTCCCTTATCGAAAAGGCGCTTATCGGTCTCACATCAACCGATGTTCAGGTAGCATTTCAGGTGAACGGCAAATCCCGCCACCATGGTAGCGGCGCCGCGCCACCGGTCATTCCATCATCCCCGCCCTCCTATACCAGACTAAAACCGCTTTACACCTTCGACTCTTTTATCGAAGGCAGCGGCAACCGCCTGGCTCGCTCCGCGGCTCTGGCTGTAGCCCGGAACCCGGGGCACAGCTACAATCCCCTGTTCGTCTACGGCGGGGCCGGTCTCGGTAAGACGCACCTTCTCCACGCCATCGGGCAGGCAGCGACAGCCAGCCATATCAACGTTATTTGCACCAGCGCCGAGCAGTTCACCAATGAGTTCGTCTGCGCCCTGCGCGAGAGGACGACCGAGGAATTCCGCAACAAGTACCGCAGCATCGGCATGCTCCTCATTGACGATATTCACTTCATCGGCGGCAAGGAGCAGACCGAAGAGAGTTTCTTCCACACCTTCAACGAACTCCACAACACCAACCGGCAAATCGTCATCACCAGCGACTGCCCTCCCAAATCGATGCCCCTGCTTGAAGAGCGGTTGCGTTCGCGCTTCGAATGGGGCCTTATCGTCGATATACAGCCGCCGGATTTCGAGACGCGCCTGGCTATACTCCAGTCGAAAGCCAGTCATAACGGCGTTGATGTTGATGTACGGGTTCTTGAACTAATTGCGCGGGGAGCACACCGCAATATCCGGGTGCTGGAGGGTTCGCTCAATCGAGTGGTCGCCTATGCCAAGTTGCTGGGCGTGGACCCGTCCGTGGAGATTGCCGAAAGAGCCCTCGAAGATGTGGCCGTCAAAGAGTACCTCTCGGATGATATAACGCCGCTTTCGATAGTAGAAGCCGTTGCCGAGTGTTTCCAGTTGCCCAAGGAAGAACTTCTGGGGCGCAGGAGAGATAAGGACGCAATTCTGGCGCGGCGCCTGGCAATGTACATAATACGGCAGGAGACTAACTGCTCACTCGCTCAAATCGGCCAGGAACTCGGTAACCGTGACGCTGCCTCGGTAACCGCCGCCTGCAAGAAAATAGTCGGCGATATCAGCGACAGCCCCTACCTGAAGCGGAAATTACGCGACATTCATCGTCAGATTCATCCAATGTCTAACTACAGAAAAGCGGCCTGACCCCCTCAGGTATCCCCGTCAACTTAATGTTCTTTACATAGTTTTCCTTTATAACCGTTGCAGCATTCGTTTTGTTTTTGTGATTATATTGGTATATTTTGTGATTATTTTGTGAGTATATTGCGATTACTTTTATCCTGACTCGTGTGTAAAACTTCAGTTTACCCGATAATTGATATGAAGAATGGCTTCTCTCCTTTTTACTATACTGTTATACCTGTTAATAGAAAGTAAGATAATTAGTGTTGTAGTATAATCATAGTAATTAAAAAGATATTGAACAGGTAAGCAGTATGTTTGATAAGGTGGAGATAAGAGTTAGGGCCGGTAA
The DNA here is from genome assembly GCA_030606585.1 of Dehalococcoidales bacterium. Taxonomy (GTDB): domain Bacteria; phylum Chloroflexota; class Dehalococcoidia; order Dehalococcoidales; family RBG-16-60-22; genus JAFGPF01. Next base: position 3,302 of record JAUWGD010000094.1, read on the forward strand.
CGGGGGAAACGGAGCCGTAGGGTTCAGGCATGAGAAGTTTGTACCTTACGGCGGACCGGACGGCGGCGACGGTGGGAGTGGTGGAGATGTGATAATCAGGGCGGGCGGTGATGTTGACAGCCTGCGCCGGTATCATCGGAATAAATTGTACCGTGCGGAAAATGGAGGAAATGGTGGGGGTAGTCGAAAGCATGGCAGGAACGGGAAGGACCTGATACTGGTGGTGCCTGCGGGAACGATTGTGATGTACGATTCGGAAGACTGTGCTGATATAATACTAGCTGACCTGGAGAAGGCAGGTGACGAGGTGATAGCAACGGTGGGTGGCAGAGGAGGTTGGGGTAATATTCATTACGTATCTTCGATCAACCAGGCGCCGCATATCGCCCAGAGGGGTGAGAACGGGGTGGAGACGGCCATACGGCTGGAGATGAGGTTGATAGCGGATGTTGGTGTTATCGGTTACCCCAACGCCGGTAAGTCGACACTGCTGGCTGAGGCCTCGGCGGCGAAACCAAAGGTCGCCAGTTACCCCTTTACTACTATTGAGCCGGTACTTGGCGTTGTAGAAATAGGTTTGGAAAGCTTTGTATTGGCTGAAATACCCGGTCTTATTGAGGGTGCCCATCGGGGACGCGGCCTCGGGCATGAGTTCCTGCGCCACGCCATGCGTACCAAGATGATTTTACATCTAATAGACGGCGGCTCGGAGTCACCCGTTGATGACATGATGCGCGTTAACGAAGAGCTTGTACTGTTTGATACTGGTCTAGCACAGAAACCGCAGATAACGGCGCTGAACAAAATCGACCTGCCCGATGTGCAGGAACGCCTGGCCGGTATTAAAAAAGAGCTTGTCGGTGCCGGTATCAAAGCCCATTATATATCCGCAGCGACAGGCCAGGGTGTACCCGAGTTGATGGCGGAGGCTCTTGGTATACTTAATGCGCAGACTGCCGGAGAAGAGATTGCCGAAGAGCCCGTGAAGTTATTCCGGCCGCAGCCGAGGCAATCACCTTTTTCGGTCAGCAAAATCGGGGAGGAATACGTCATATCTGCGCCAGACCTGGAACGAATATTCGCTGGTGTCGGGGCCACTGCTGCCGATTTACGCGGGCAGCTTAATCATCAGCTTAAACGCCTGGGCGTAAACAAGACGCTGGAGAAGGCAGGGGTAAAGCCCGGCGATAAAATCCGCTGTGGAGAATTGACCTGGGAGTGGTAATGCTATGAAGATAGGTGTACTCGGTGGCACGTTCGACCCCGTACATCGGGGGCATATTATGATAGCCGAAGAAGCGAAAGATGCCCTGTCTCTCTCGGAAGTCCTCATGGTGCCCGCAGGACAGCCGATGTTCAAGGCTAATGAACGGATAACTTCGGCGGAACACCGCCTGGCTATGTTGCGTCTGGCAGTGGCCGGCAGGCCTCACATGAAGGTGTCAACCGTGGAGATAGAACGGCCCGGTCCATCTTACACCGTAGATACCGTTGCCGAGCTCAAGGGACAACTGGGCGACGGCGATGATATATACTTTATCATTGGCTGGGACAGTCTGGAGCAGTTTCACGAATGGCGTGAGCCGGCGCGAATATTAAGTATGTGTTGCCTGGCGGCTGTTCCCCGCCCGGGCTGGCCCCGACCTGACACTCAAGCTCTGGAGGCCAGAGTCCCCGGTATCTCGGGGCGCGTCGTGTTTCTGGATAAGCCGCAGGTAGATATCAGCGCCTCGGACATAAGGGATTTGGCGGCGAAGGGAGAATCTATCGACCGCCTCGTACCCGGCCCCGTGGCAGATTATATTAAAGAGAATAAACTATATACGTGAAAGCAGGAGGTATACGTTGAAAGCTATAGGAATTGTCGGCAGCCCCCGGAAAGGGGGAAACACGGAGATATTAACCGCCCACTGCCTGAAGGCTATCGCCGAGGAGGGGCTTGAGACAGACCTGGCGCCGCTGGCTGGCCTCGATATTAAGGGGTGTAACGACTGTAAGTACTGCTTTGAAAACGACGGTTGTAATATCGAGGACGACCTGCAGCCCATCTTCGCCAGGATGATGGAGGCGGATGCTATCATCGTGTCTTCACCGGTGTATTATAGCTCATCCACTTCGCTGGTGAAGGGTTTCTTGGAGAGGGCGGGATACATGGCACGCCGTACGCGTGGTTTCTCGGGTAAAGTCGGCGGCCCGCTGGTGGTTGCCCGCCGTGGCGGGCAGGACTTCACCTTTGCCGAGCTTCTTTTCTGGTTCCACATCAATCAGATAATCAATCCTGGCTCTACTTACTGGAACATGGCCTTCGGGCGTGAGAAGGGCGAGGTCAACCAGGATGAAGAGGGCCTGAATACCGCCTGGAACTTCGGTAAGAACGTCGCCAACCTGTTGAAGAAGCTTAAGGCTTGAGCGCGGCTGGTCATCCCCCGAATCTTTAGGCTATAATACGGAGCAGATATTCGCGGAGGCAATCCCATTGAACGATGAACCCGTAATCAGTGAAGAACTGCAGAACATGCTCAACGTCGACTTCGGCCCCGAGGTCTACGAAATCGAACGTGGCATGGTAAGGAAGTTCGCCGAGGCTGTCGACGACACCAACCCCGCCTGGCAGGATGCGGCTCCCCCCACCTTCGCCGCCGCCCTCGTACCCACCGGGCTTTTACACAGGCTTTTTAACGCCAGGACCTCGCTTACCCGCCTCCTCAACGGCGCCAGCGAGCTGGAATATTTACAGCCTATCAATGTGGGTGATGTGATTTCCGTGACCGGCAGGCTTACCCGGCTGCGCCAGGTGGAGGGCAAGGAAGGCCCCACGCTCTTCATGTTCACGGAAGTCACCTATAACAACCAGCGGGGCGAGGTGGCGGTGAAGGGGAAGAATACCTACATCAAGCACTAGCGGGAGAGAGATGGCCGAACAGGTTTTCTACGAAGATATCGAGGCGGGCAGCGAGCTTCCGGCGCTGGTGAAATACCCCACGACCATGCAGCTGGTGAAATACGCCGGCGCCTCGGGTGATTATTACCAGATACATTACGATAAAGATTTCGCCATCGCTAACGGACTGCCCGGCGTTATCGTCCACGGCTGGCTGGCGCTCTCTTTCCTCGGGCAGATGCTTACCGACTGGCTCGGTGAGGGGGGCACGCTGGTTAAGCTGAACGGCAGCTACCGTGGTATGAACCTCGTCCACGAAGACATTATCTGCAACGGCAAGGTGACCAAGAAATACGTCGAGGATAGTAAAAATTACGCCCGGGTGGAAATCTGGGCGGAGAATCCGCAGGGCGAAAAAACGGTCACCGG
>JAUWGD010000195.1 GCA_030606585.1 Dehalococcoidales bacterium
AGGACGACGATTTCCAGCTTAACTTTGGGGGTGAATTCCACCTCAAACGTTGTACCGCGAAACTGTTGCTTAAGCCCTTTTTGCTTGCCATGACCCTCAACGATGGTCTTGGTCATGCCAGGGTAGCTTAATTCCTTCAAAGCTTCCTTTACTTCTTCAAATCTTTCTGCCCTGATTATGGCCTCTATTTTTTTCATTCTCTCATATCCTTCTTGTACTATTTTGGCATAGCTAAGAAATCGGGGTAAGCCGGAGTACCATGCTCCGGGATATCCAGTCCCTGTAATTCTTCTTGAGGGGAAACGCGGATACCGAAAGCCTTGTCCATTAACTTAAAGGTGAGATATCCCGTCCCGAATGCCCAGGCGACGACTACTGCCACGCTGATTAATTGGGCGAGTAGTTGCTCGCCACCGCCACCGTAGAATAATCCGGTGACATATGGTGCATCAATAGAATAATTACCGTAGGTTCCATCGGCGAAGAAACCGACACTGAGCAGGCCCCATAGCCCACAGGCGCCATGCACGCTCACCGCCCCCACCGGGTCATCTATCCTCTTAGCTTCAAGGAACTTGACGCTGGCATACATCAGTGCTCCACCAATAAGGCCAATAATAATTGCCGCCCAACCCTCTACCCAGGCGCAGGGGGCAGTAATGGCAACAAGTCCGGCCAATATACCGTTGATAAGCATACCTATATCCCATTTCCTTGTCTTCCAGTAGGCTATGACGAGCGCGGTTAGCCCACCTGCCGCCGCTGCCAGATTAGTGTTGACGGCAATAACCGCTATTCTCAGGTGGTGCGCGTTACAGGTGCTGCCAGGATTAAAACCAAACCAGCCAAACCACAGGATAAAGACCCCCAGCGTAGCCAGTGTTATGCTGTGTCCGGGGATTGCCTGCGGCTTCCCGTTTTTATCATACCTGCCGAACCTCGGGCCGAGTACAATTGCCCCGGCTAAGCCAACGAGACCACCAACGGCATGAACCGCTCCTGAGCCGGCAAAGTCCAGGGCACCCATGCCGAAGGGCAGAGTGGAAAGCCAACCTCCGCCCCACACCCAGTGACCGTAGATAGGGTAGATAATGGCACTAACTACTACACTATAAATAAGATAAGCCTTGAACTTCAGTCGCTCGGCAACCGCACCGGCGACGATGGTGGCAGCAGTGGCACAGAAGACCAGCATCCAGAACATATTGAGATATTTGTCCACATCGTAATAATCACCAAACATGAGCCAGCCTTCTGTGCCCCAGAGACCATGCCAGTCGCCACCCATCATCAGGGCGTAACCTATAAAGAAAAAGACGAGCGAGCCAATGACGAAATCCATCAAATTTTTGGTCATGAAGTTGCCGGCATTTTTAGCCCGGGTGAACCCTGCCCCAACCATGTCAAACCCCGGCTGCATAAACATCACCAGGAAGGCACAGACCAGTATCCACACGTAGTCTATCGCCGTATCCGCTGTCCCTCCCAATCCGGTGGGGTCAGCCGCCAGGGCTACTCTCCCCGTCCCTGCCCACGCCAGCCATATCAGGCAAACAAGGCCAAAGGTCAATACCCCTCTTATCGCTATCTTCGTCACATTGCCTCTCAGGTTCATGGCTATCCTCCTTCTACCAATAAGGATAGCGGGCTAATGTTACGAATATATTACAGGGAGGTTAAATCTGTGTTACGTGAGAAGCGTTGACTATGGATTTTTGATAAAACGGTAGCCGATGTTGCGTACCGTATCGATAAAGGTGTGGTCGGGGTCCTCGATTTTGCTGCGGAGACGGCGTATATGCACGTCCACGGTGCGGTCACCGCCGAAGTAGTCGTAACCCCAGATTTTGTCCAGCAGGGCTTCCCGGGTGTAGACACGCCCCGGGTTGCCTGCCAGCAGCTTGAGCAGTTCGTATTCCTTAAAGGTCAACTCGACTATTCTACCTTCTACCGTTACCTCGCACGTGATGAGGTCTATTTTCAGGTCGTCGCGTTTAATAAGCTCTTTGCTTTCGGCGCTCTCGGTTCTGTGGAGGAGGCGGTTTATTCTTAAGATTAGCTCTTTAGAATCGTAGGGACTGACAATCAGGTCATCGACATCAAGGAGATGGTCGACGTTGTCCGGCATCTCTCCCGGGATGAGCGCGATTACCGGCAGGTTTCTCGTCCTTTTCACTCTTCTGGCGAGTTCCCGGATATCGGAAGCAGGCGGGTTTTCGTCCATTTCAAACAGGAGTATATCGGGTTTCCCGCTGTTTACGGCCTCCCGCACCCCGTTGCTGTAAGAGGTGAATGAGCACGTAAGGTCATAATGAGCCAGGCTTTTGCGGAGCTTTGATTTAGTCTCGTCGTCCCGGGCGACTATTAAAACGTGTGTCATACCTCCACTCAATCACCGCTAATAGGCGTAAAGCCTTCCGTAGGGTCGGAGCTCACGCGGGAACAGTTTAATAAACTTGTGTGTCAGTATATCATCTGCGTTAAAGTCGAAATGCCCGGCGAATTCCCTGACATATTTGCGAAGAGCGTGGCGGTCGCTTTCTTCGAGGTCGGTAACGCCTACCTCCTTGCCCAGCTGGTATTCCTCGACATTTCCGCGAATATACATAACGCCGCCGTGCATACCGGTGCCGATGAATCTGCCCTTATGATTTTTCCCTTTGCCGAGATTCAGGCCGAGAAGGACCAGTATCCCTCCGGCCATGTACTCGCCGAAGAAGTCCTGGGCGGTGCCGCCGATGACAATTACCGGCATCTTGTCCCGGTACTCTTTCATGTGGATACCGGTGCGGTAGCCGACATCTTCACGGATAAATATTTTGCCGCCCCTGGCTGATAGACCGACCGTATCCCCGGCATGACCGTGAACGATTATCTCGCCTTCGTTCATGGTGTTGCCGCAGCCGTCCTGGGCGTTGCCGTGGACGATAATCCTCGGTCCGTTCAT
>JAUWGD010000046.1 GCA_030606585.1 Dehalococcoidales bacterium
AAGTCCTGATTATGTGCGAAAAGATTAAGATATTACTGGCCGTGCTGCTGGTTGTCATCGTCGTTGCCACGGGTATTTCAGGATGCACCCGCAGCGCATCCATAGGGACTCACGACCCCAAAATAGACCCGTTTGTTGACGACCGTGTCGCCACGGTGCGTATCGTCATGGAGGAAGAGGACTGGACTTTCTGCCAGGAACATGCCTTCGAGGAGCGGTATGTACCGGCCGATTTCTGGTGGGATGATGAACTGGTGCCGGATGTCGGTTTCAGAACCAAGGGAAACTCCTCGCTGGGGCAGGCGGTCGGCTGGAATAGTCCGCGCATGCCTTTTGCGGTCGATTTCAATATATTCAACCGGGCACGCACCTTTCACGGCGTGAAAAAGGTCTTCCTCAACAACGGCTGGAGCGACCCCACCCTTATTCGTGAGATGATTGCCTACAAGGTATTCGCCGATATGGGCATTCCCACGCCCCGTGCCTCTCTGGTCGAACTCTGGGCGAATGACACCCACCTGGGCGTATATACCATGGTCGAGATGGTTGACCAGACATTTATCTCGAATCACTTCGACGATGCCACCGGCAACCTTTATAAACCGGAGCTCGTGTCGGCACGCCTCGACTGGACGGAAAAAGACAATACCAGGAAGTTTGGCTTCCCGGGTATGCCCGAAATGCCCCGCCAGGACCCCATCATGTATACCAATATCGGCGGAGCGCCGTTGATTGACCTTCTCCGTGCCCTTGGACAGGAGGACCTGGTTGCAGCTTATGAGGAAATCCCGCCACTCGAGGGAGATATGGTTCGCGGTCTCCCGCCCATGAGAATGCCGGAAACATATCTCGAAGGAATGATGCTGAAAACCAACGAAAATAACCCCGACTATACCGGCCTCTTCAAATTCCTCGATGTTCTCAATAACGAGCCGGACGAGACATTTCCGCAGGAAATAGAAAGGGTGCTGGATGTCGATATGACGCTCAAGTTCATCGCGGTATCGGCCGTTATCCTTCATCTGGATAACTACATCGGCATTGGCCACAATAATTATCTCTACGAGGTTAACGGCAAGTTTACCCCCATTCCCTTTGATACCAACATGGCCTTCGGAACGTTCAATGGGGGCATCAAGAAAGACGGTATCATCAATTACTATATCGACGAGCCTACCGCCGGTGATATGCACAGGTTTCCCCTCGTCGACCGTTTACTCTCTCACCAGCCTTATCTGGACAGGTATCGCGGCTACATCGAGGAAATTATGAACGGACCCTTTGCCCTTGATACTATCCTGACGCGAATCGACCGTCTGGTTGAGATGGTACGCCCCTATGCCGAGGCCGATACGGAAATGTTCTATGCCTTCGAGGACTGGGAGCGCTGCATCACCGAAGACCTCAGGCCGCCCGACCTGTTCGAGGGATGGATGGCCGGCGGGCCTTCGCCGATGTTGCCCTTCTTCCTTAGCGATAAAGTGAGCGCCTGTATCCTGCGGACCTTCGGTGTGAACAACCTTTTTATGCTGATGGCATTAGATTTAAACCCCGAAGAAATGGAGAAGCTGAAGGAATGCCTGGGAGAGCATATATATAAAATATACCTGCAAAATCTCTTCGGCCCCCTGATGTCCGAGCAACCGCCCCGCCAGCCCGGATTCGGCCCCAACTCCCTTGGCCTGAGGACCTTTATCATCGCGCGTCACGAATCGGTTAGGCAGCAGCTTGACGGGGAACGACCGAGCGGACCCGGTAACGGCACGGGTAACGGCGGCAGCATGTGGATGGCGGACATGTTTGATTTCTGGCAGTAGATAACGCCGTATATCGGGAGGTAATTAATATAAAAGTTACGGATAAATCAGCAGAGAAAACGGCAGTCAGCCCGGTGGCACCGGTACAGAGGTTCGAACGAAAATTCACGGTGCTTTCCAGGAATATCGGTTTTGCCCGTACCATGCTGCGGCAGGTGTGCCGTCCGGACCGGGAATACCCGCAGGACCGGGTGCAAAGCCTGTACTTTGACGATTTTGACCTCAACCAGTACGAGCGGTCGGCGGCGGGTGATTTCAGGAAGGACAAGGTGCGCATACGCTGGTACGGCGATATCGCCGGCGGAAAGGGCGATGTGCCGGTCTACGTGGAACGCAAAATAAGGGAAGGCTTCGCCAGTAGCAAGCAGCGTCAGCAATTTATGGTTCCCGCATCGCGCCTTGAGCCGGGGAACCTGAGCAGCGGGATTATAAATAATACGGAGCTTATGGAAACGCTGGCCGGATTCGGCCTCTTCCCGGAGAAACCAATTAAACCGATTATTTTAATATCTTACCAGCGCCACCGGTTAAATGAAATGCAGACCGGCGTAAGGGTCTCCTTCGATTATGATATAAAGGCCTCGGTGGTGGCGTGGGAGCTGGGGAGGCGGGATAGGGAGCTGCGTTTGCGGGGAGGCGTCATCGAGGTCAAGGGGCCCACTCTGGAATTACCCGTTACCCTCCGCCACATGGGACTGCTGGACGCCGACTGGAGTCGCTTTTCCAAGTACGGCTCCTGTCTTGAAGCGCATTTTACCGAGCCGGGCAGCGTGGCTCGTTTCTCACCTTCGGGCAGAATGGTCGAGTTATAGATGAAAAGGAGGATATAGCATGTTTGACGAACTCTGGCAACTCATTGAGGGAATGCAATCGCCGGTGGGACTCTGGGAAGCTGTCGTAGCCATCCTGTTTTCTCTGGCGGCTTCCATCGTAACGTATCTGATGTACCAGTTATTCTACGGCTCGAAGCACATCGGGGCCGGGGTACACCGGATGTTTATTATCGGCGGACCGGCTATAACGGCGCTCTTTCTGGGCATTCAGGTATCCATACCGCTATCGCTGGGTCTGCTGGGGGCGTTATCTTTCGTCCGGTTCCGGACTCCGGTAAAAGACCCGGCGGAAATCGGGTTTCTCCTTTTACTCATCGCTTCGTCAATCGGCGCCGCCACCGATAACTTTCTGGTAACCGGAATTCTCTTCGCCCTGGTATTTATTGCCCTGGGTATCCACTGGCTGACCCGTAATCGGTTTAACGTTTTCGGGCGGGGTCACCTGATGATTTCCGTAGACCAGCCCGCTTACCCGGATCTGGAAGGAAAGCTCTCCGCCTTTCTCAAGGAGAGGCTGGGTGGCCTGAGGCTGGAGACGATGTCTGTCCTGGAGGAACGTGTCAGCCTTCATTACCAGTACCGCCGTCGCGCCGATATAGACTGGGCTACGTTCACCAAAGACCTCAATCAGCTGGCCGGGGCGGCCAAGGTCGATGTGTATATCGGGTAGAATCAGTCTGGTTCTTCGTAAGGTGAATTGATTGGAGAGGGGCTGGTGGTGCGGTGTGACCATTGACCGGATGCAAAAGGGGCTTTTTTTACTTCGTAAGACCGCGTCCCGCAATTTGACAGTATTTGCAACACAGAATAAGATATTTGTGGCAGTTATCGGGATAAATAGACTCGGGAGGAATAAATATGGCGGGAACTCTCCAGGGCAAGGTAGCACTGGTTACCGGCGCGGGGATGGGTCTGGGACGGGCTTCGGCGCTGGCGTTTGCCAGGGAAGGCTCGAAGGTCGTCGTGGCGGATATTGATGTTGAGAACGGTCAGAAGACCGTGGATATGATTAAAAAAGCCGGTGGCGAAGCTGCCTTCGTCAGGACCGATGTTTCTAAGGCTAAAGATGTCGAGGCGATGGTCGAAAAAACGGTCGCTACCTACGGAGGACTCGACTGCGCCCACAATAACGTCGGTATCGAAGAGTTGCCGGAACCCCTTACGGAAGGCACCGAAGAAACGTGGGACCGCATCGTGGATATCGACCTGAAGGGTATCTGGCTGTGCCTGAAGTACGAAATAATATATATGGAGAAGCATGGCGGCGGTTCTATCGTCAATACATCGTCCATCGCCGGACTCATCGGCGCTCCGCTTCAGGCCATGTACACCGCCTGTAAATACGGTGTCAACGGTTTAACGCGGTCGGCGGCGGGTGATTACGCCAAGGCGGGCATTCGTGTCAACGCCGTCTGTCCCGCCGGTATGCACGGTACCGGTTTCTTCAATCGTATGCTGGCCGTACAGCCCGGTATGGCGGAAGCGGTCAAAGAGATGGTGCCCCTGGGGAGGGATTCAGCGCCGGAGGAGGTTGCCGAGGCGGTGATATGGCTGTGCTCGGACAGCGCTTCATATATTACCGGAATAATCATGCCTGTCGACGGGGGGTTCACCATAACCTAGTCTTCGCGGCGGGCTATCGTATGTAAATTGCCAACACTGTTTCCGGCGGGGTCACCGGTGCTTCTTTATCTTGACCGTCTGTTCTATAACGGCAAAACAAGCTGAAAGAGAAAGGAAAACGGGGAGATGGTCGGTATTACGTCAATTGGGGTCTATTTACCTATTTACAGGCTGAACCGTGATGAAATCGCCCGGACATGGACGGGCAGGAGCACAGGTGGCACTAAGGCCGTAGCTGGCTATGACGAGGATACCGTCACCATGGCGGTGGCGGCTGCTTTAGACTGCCTGGAGAGGGGCGGGGCTAAAGCTGACGGGCTATCGCTGGCGACCACCACCGCGCCCTACAAAGAAAAACAGTCGGCGGCTATCGTGGCTGCCGCAGCCGACCTTGCCGCTGAGTGCCATACCGCCGATTTTACCGATTCCCTCAGGACTCCGACAATAGCTATGAAAGCGGCTATCGACGCGGTGAAAGCCGGCTCGGCTGAGAACGTCGTCGTGACTGCTTCCGACTGCCGTATGGGTGCCGCCAAAGGCGTGCTGGAGCAGGCGCTCGGTGATGGCGCGGCGGCGGTGATGATAGGTTCGGAAAAGATTATCGCGGAAGTCGAAGGCAGCTATTCAATATTTAACGATTTCACCGACCTGTGGCGGACAGAGGACGACAGGTTCGTCCGCGCTGCGGAGCAGCGATTTGTCGACGAAGCGGGCTATATACCGACCGTGCAGTCGGCCATTTCCGGCCTCATGAAAAAATATAAGCAAACTCTGACAGATTTTTCAAAGATAGTTTATTACGCGTCGGATGCCCGCCAGCATGCCGGTCTGACGCGGCGGATGAAGTTTGATAAAGAGCAGGTACAGGAACCGCTCTATAACGAAATCGGCAATACGGGCACGGCGGCGGCCCTGCTGATGTTGGCGGCGGCCCTGGAGAAAGCAAAACCGGGCGACAGGATTCTCTTCATCGGCTACGGGGATGGCTGCGATGCTTTTATCCTCCGTATCACCGATGAAATAACCAAATTTCAGGAGAAACCCGTAATATCCGATAAGCTGGCGGGAAAGACAGAAATCAGCTACGGACAATATGCCACCTGGCGTAACCTTGTGCCTGTTGAGGCTTCCACATTGCCGGACCGCCCGCCGCTATCGCTGCCGGGTCGCTGGCGGGAAAGAAGGACGATTTCCGCCCTTTACGGGGCAAGATGTAGGAAGTGCGGGACTCCCCAGATTTCCCAGATTGGGCAGACGCCGCGGGTATGCGTCAACTGCCAGGCCAAAGATGAGTTCGAACCCTACAAATTCGCCGATAAGAAAGCAGCTCTCTTCAGCTATACCATCGACCATCTGCAACCCACCCTCAATCCCCCCGCTGTTAACGGCGTTATCGATTTCGAAGGCGGCGGACGGCTGATATGCGAGTTGACCGACTGTGACCTCGATAAAGTGGCCGTCGGCATGAAGCTGGAGATGACCTTCAGAAAAATGTTTTACAGTCGGGGCATACACAACTATTTCTGGAAGGCGAAACCGGCTTCGGACTAGCCTTCGGGAGGCTGACATATGGACGGTATTAAAGATAAGGTGGCCATCGTGGGCATGGGCTGCACGAAATTCGGGGAGCGGTGGGACAAAGGGGTGGAAGACCTCATCGTCGAGGCTGCCTACGAGGCTTTTAAGGACGCGGGCATCGAGCCTAAGGATATCCAGGCGGCATGGATTGGAACGGTATTTTCCGGACTCAGTGCCATTACGCTGTCGCCTTTACAGCTTCAATACATTCCCATAACCAGGGTGGAGAATATGTGCGCTACCGGCTCCGAGGCCCTGCGGGCGGCGAGCTATGCCGTAGCCGCCGGCGTCTGCGATGTTGCCCTGGCAGTAGGCGTGGAGAAGCTCAAGGACTCCGGGGCGACCGGCGTCAAAGGCCCCAGCATCGTCGGGGATAACCAGGACGGTAGCTCGGGCATCGGCCCAAGCTATAGCGCCCCGGCGTCTTTCGCCTACCTGGCGACGCGGTATTTTCACGATTACAATATACCTCCTGAAGAGGGCAAGCGATTGCTGGCGCAGATTGCCGTGAAAAACCACCACAACGGCAGCCTCAACCCCAAGGCGCATTTCCAGAACGAAATCACCATCGAGCAGGTGGTCAATGCCCCGATAATCGCCTGGCCGCTGGGACTGTTCGACTGCTGCGGCGTCAGCGACGGCGCCTCGGTGGCTATCGTTACCCGCGCCGACATGGCTAAAAATTTCAGGGACGACCCCGTCTATATAAAGTCGATGCAGGTCAACGTGGGAGCCCGGCAGGGCGCCATGCTACAGGACTACGACTTCGTACACATCGAGGAGAACGTGCTCGGCTCGCAGAAGGCTTACGCCGAGGCTGGAATCAAGAATCCGCGTAAAGAGTTAAGCTGCGCCGAGGTGCACGACTGCTTCAGTATCCACGAGATGATTGTCTATGAAGACCTGGGGTTCAGTCCCCGGGGACGGGCGCGGGAGGATATCGAGGCCGGGACATTTACGCTGGAAGGAGAGCTTCCGGTCAATACCGATGGCGGCTTGAAATGCTTCGGCCACCCGCTGGGCGCCAGCGGCCTGAGGATGATGTACGAGGTCTACAAGCAGCTCCAGGGCAAGGCCGGCCCCCGGCAGGTGAAAAATCCGCGTTTAGGCCTGACCCATAACCTGGGCGGCAATGCCGGTACGGGCATTTGCAGCTGCCTTATCGTTGGCAACGAGAAGTAGTCAATATGTCATTGCGAGGAGCGTAGCGACGAAGCAATCCGTATCCTGGCTATGGCGGATTGCTTCGACCCGGTTTCATCAGGGTCTCGCAATGACAGTATTGGAGGAGGTAATCCTGGAATGAAGATGGCTCTCGAAGGGATAAGGGTACTGGACGTCAGCGAGGCGGGGCTGGCACCCGTGTGCTGCCGTATTCTGGCTGATATGGGCGCCGAGGTCATCAAGGTGGAGCGAACGGGCGCCGGCGACCAGACCCGCGGCATTCTGGAAATAAGCGGCAACGTGCCGATTTACGATATCAATTATGTTTTCGAGTTCTATAACTTCAACAAAAAGGGCATTACATTAGATTTGAAGAAGAAAGAAGGGCAGGAGATACTCTATAAACTGGTGGAGAAGTCCGATGTTTTTGTCTGTAACTTCCGGCCGCACGCCCTGAAAAGCCTTGGCTTGGAATATAAAACAATATCAAAAATCAACCCCCGTATCATTTATACTCACCTCTCCGGCTACGGACTGCACGGCCCGGAGAAAGACGTCGGCGCTTACGACTTCGTCGGGTACTGGGCGCGGAGCGGCGTCATGGCGGCGCTGGGCGAGCCGGGCACGCCTTTACCCTTCCAGCTGCCGGGCTTCGGCGATAACACCACCGGTATGTATGCGGCCTGCGCTATAATGATGGCACTTTTCCACCGCGAGCGCACCGGCGAAGGCCAGGAAGTCTGCGTTTCCCTCGTCGGCGGGGGGATATGGTCGATGGGCATCGTCCTGTCGTCCGTGCTGGCGACGGGCCTGGAATATCCGCGCGTCTCCCGCACCTGCCAGAGCAATCCTATCTTTAACAGCTACGAATGCGCCGACGGTAACTGGCTACAGCTGGCCTGCATCCAGGGCGACCGTTACTGGTCAAACGTCTGTCAGGCGCTGGATATATGTGAACTGGAGCACGACCCGCGGTTTGAGACACATGAATTACGCATGGAGAACCACGAAGCCTTAATCCCGGTACTGGATAAGGTTTTCAAGTCCCGGAATAGGGATGAATGGGCGGAGCGACTCAGCCAGCAAGAGATTATCTGGACGCTGGTCAAAACGCCGGCGGATGTCGCCACCGACCCCACCCCCTGGGCGGACGGCTATTTCCGGGAAATCGACCACCCGGCGGGGAAAAAGCTTAAAATTATTATGCCGCCGTGGCAGTTCAGCAAGACCCCTCCGACTATCCGGAACACGGCGCCGGAGTTCGGCCAGCATACCGAGGAAGTGCTCACCGAAACACTGGGCTATAGCTGGGATGATGTGACCGCTTTCAAGGATAAAGGGGTCATAAGCTAGGACCAAAGGAGACATTAATGGGTGAACTGTTAAAGGGAAGAGTCGCTGTCGTTACGGGCTCCGGGAAAGGCTTGGGACGCGCCGAGGCTATGGGACTGGCGGCGCAGGGAGCCGGAGTCGTGGTTAATGACCTCGGCGCGGCTATCGACGGCAGCGGCTCCTCCAGGAACCCGGCTGATGAAGTCGTCGCCGAGATAAAAAATGCCGGCGGCGCGGCGGCTGCCAGCTATGCCAGCGTGGCGACCGTCGAAGGGGCGGAGAGCATTATTAAAACGGCGCTGGACAGCTTCGGGCGCATCGATGTTATGGTAAATAACGCCGGTTTCACCATCGACCGCATGGTATACAACGTTACCGACGAAGAATGGGACGCGGTGATAAAGACCAACCTCTACGGCACCTTTTACTGCACCCGCGCCGCCTGTAGAGCCATGAGGAAACAGGGCTACGGCAGGATTATCAATACGTCCTCTCACTCCGGACTGGGCAACATGGGACAGGTGAGCTACTCCGCCGCTAAGGAGGGAATCGTCGGCCTGACGCGCACGGTGGCGAGGGACATGGGGAGATACGGCGTGACCTGCAATGCCATCAGGCCGGTGGCCGGGACGAGGGGTGTCCGTGAACTCATCGAGAAGAAGGGACTCAAGGAAGCGTGGGCTAAAACCTGGGGAGAAGAGAACGCCGAAAAAAGGATTAAGCAGATGCTTGAGGTCAATCTCCCCGAGGATGTTGCCAACCTGGTGATTTATCTCGCCAGCGAAAAAGCGGATAACGTCAACGGCTGCATTTTTGAGGTCTGGCACGGGCACGTCGGCATTTACACCGACCCCCCGCCGGTGGAGCAGGTGCTCCAGAAGGACGGCCGCTGGACGCCCGAAGAGCTGGCCGAGGCTATGCCGGGGACGCTGACCAGAGACAAAGTCCGCGAAATACCGCCTTTTTTCCCGTTTTAATATTCAATTAAGGAGGAAAACTCATGGTAAATAAAATCGACCATATCGCCATCGTCGTCAAGGATGCCGATGAAGCCCTAAAGGTTTATTCCGAGATGTTCGACTTTGAGGTCGTAGAGGAAATGGGGGGACCGGGTGGGGAGTTTAAAGCCGTGCTGGTGAGGGTGGGCGATATCACGCTGGAATTCCTCCAGCCGCTCACCGACGAAGGGAGCTTTGCGAAGTTCCTCAAGGAGCGCGGTGGTGGTCTGCACCACGTATCATTCGCCACCAACAATATCGAACATGACCTGAAGACACTAAAAGCACAGGGTAAGCACCTGCTGAACGAAGAACCGATGTCTCTCCCCTCGGCCAAGATAGCCTTCATTCACCCTGATGCCGCGGAAAACGTGCTCATAGAGCTGGTGCAGAGAAGCCACGATCTCCCGGACTATACTGTTAAGCTGGCATAACCCGTTAGAAGTATCGGGAAGTTACCATCCTGACTTCAGGCGACCAGCAGCGGAATCAGCTTTTTGACGCTGTCCAGTTTATCCAGGTATTCGAGCATCTGGAGCAGTTCTGTCGCCTTCTGCTTTGATATCCTCTCGGAAAACTCGACATTAGTCCAGAATTTGGCGATTATCTCTTCTTTGGACATCGGGTTAGTCTGGGGGTCGCCTTTAACCGCCTCGCAGGACTCGGTGAACTCCAGCCCATTTTTGAGGGTTACGGTCAGCTTGGCGGCTTCGAATTTTACGTACGCGCTGGGCGTGAGCTTTATCTTCTGGATGAAGTCGGTTATATGGGGGTTGCGTATCGCTTTCTCGGTGAAATGCTCCGGCTTGACGCTTCCGTAGAGAAACGCCGTCGCTACCACGTACTGGTAGCTGAAGGCGGCATTGATGTGCGGGAATGCCCCGATTTTAAATGGACTGCCGCAGATATGGTCGATGCCTCCCTGAGCGAGGTCGAGATTTATTTCCTGTATATCGTCCGTCTTGATGTCATGTTTACCCAGTATCGATAGGGCGCAGTCAATGGCGGCATGTGGGATGCGGCAGCAGGGATAGGGCTTGATAGTACCGTCGGCGTAATATACCGTACCCAGGTCGCGGCTCAGGTACTCCGGTTTCTGACAGCCCTCGGTGAACATCTTGTAGTAGCCGAACTTGCTGAACAATGCGTCCTCCGGGCCCGTCCAGCCGGCTTTAGCCAGCTGCGCGGAGAAAACGCCCGCCCGGGCCGATAGCCCCTGCGGCAGCTTGAAGGCCGTGGTGCCGTCCCAGATTATCTGGAAGGTGCTGCCGATCTGGTTGAGGACGATGCCGAAGGCGTTTCTCATCTGGACTTTGTCCAGTCCCAGCAGACGACCGGCGATGGCCGCCGCCCCGAAGGCGTTAACCGTGCCGGTGCCGTCCCAGCCCAGGGTAAAGCCGAAGCCCGAGGCGGCCAGTATACGCGATGCAACATCATCCCCGATGAGCAGGGCGGTAATCAGCTCCCGGCCGCTGGCATCAACTGCCTCGCTCATGCTGATGGCGGTGGGTACGGTAGTGCCGCTGATATGCCCCGGCGTATTGACGCCGTCCACCAGGGGACTCACCGGCTCGAAATCGAAAGAACGCGCCATGACGCTGTTGACCATGGCGGCGTTTGCGGCGGGCACTTTACCTCCATGGACCAGGATGGTGGCTTCTTTCTTACCCCCATCTTTCCGTAAGAGCCCGACGAGTTCGGGATTACCCGTATCGCCGGAACCGCCTATCAGGCAGCCCACCGTATCTATAATGCGGTACTTCGTGCTCTCCAGCGTTGCCGCGTCGAAGTTTTTAAAGCGCGTTTCCAGCGCGTTGGCGGCAAGTTTTTCGATTGGTGTGTCATTGTCCATAATTGACCTCCCGGCGTCTCACCTGTATGCCGCCTATTTCCCTATTACCGTCGGGCTCTTGCCGCGAGTTGCCAGCGTCTTAACCGCGGCCTCGTTAAGTTCGACCCCTAAGCCGGGCCCCTCGGGCGGGTAGAGGAAGCCTTTTTCGTACCTGGGGACTTTGACGGCGAGGTCGTTCTTCAGCGGGGTGCTGACCGTATCGTGTATGTTATAGAGATTCAG
>JAUWGD010000209.1 GCA_030606585.1 Dehalococcoidales bacterium
TCCCCCGTCCACACGCTCCCATCTTGATAGGTCTCTCTTTTTGCGGTCGGCAATTTCTCCTTGAAACGGTCGATGGCGAATTGAACGGCTTCCAGTCCCTCTCCCCGGTGGGCTGCCGCTATCGCCACCACGAGATTTATATCGCCCACTTTCAGCTTGCCTACCCGGTGGTAGATGGCTACGTTGTTCACCGGCCACTTCTGCTTTATCTCCGTGGCTATTTCACCCAGCCTGGCTTCCGCCTGACCGTCGGCGTCCTCATACTCTACCGTAAGCACCGCTTTACCGCGGGAGTTATCACGAATCAGGCCGACATAAGTCACCACGCAACCGCTGTTGGATGTCCTGGCTTTATTAACCACCATTTCCGGGGATATCGGTTTATCCGTAATATGAATCATATTGACCTCAAGTCATTATAAAATAATAATGTCATTGCGAGGGCGAAGTCCGAAGCAATCAGCCACTATGTCTAAATCAATAACACGGATTGCTTCGCTACGCTCGTAATGACAAAATACCTAGCTACCACTAATACTATCAAGCTCTTAATCGGATGGAGCCGGCGTTTGCTTCGGGACGAGCCTGGGTACCGCCGGCGCTTTCTTGGGTTTGACTACCTTCTCACCTTCGACCACGGGCTTTACCGGCGCCGGTATTCTCGTCTTATGTACGCTCTTTTTAGCCCCCGGAATAGAGAGTTTATTAAAGACCTTTTCCAGTTCCGCGCCCTCGAGGGTCTCGCGCTTAATCAACTTCTCGGCGAGAGATACCAGTTTCGACTTATTATCGGTCAGCACTTTCATGGCGGTGCCGTAGGCGTCGTCGATGAGTTTGTTAATCTCCCGGTCGATTTCCAGGGCGAACCTCTCGCTGTAGTCCCTCTGCTCGGAGATTTCACGACCGAGGAATACCATCTCCTGCTTGTTGCCGAAGGTCCTCGTGCCCAGTTTATCGCTCATGCCGAAATCCGTAACCATGCGGCGGGCATAAGCCGTTACCTGCTGGATATCGTTATGCGGCCCGGTTGACCGCTCATGAAAAATCAACTCTTCCGCAGCATGACCACCGAGAAAGGTGGCCAGCCTGTCTTTAAGCTGAGAACGCGTGGTCAGATACCTGTCCTCCGCCGGCAGCTGCTTGGTGTAGCCCAGGGCCATACCGCGCGACACTATGGAGATTTTATGCACCGGGTCGGCATTGGGCAGCATCCTGGCCACGAGGGCATGTCCGGCTTCGTGATAGGCAATGACCTTCTTTTCCTCGGGGTTTATCTTGCGGCTCTTCCGCTCGGGGCCGGCAATCACCCTGTCCACGGACTCATCGAGCTCATCCATGCCTATGGACTTTTTATTACGCCGGGCTGCCAGAATGGCTGCTTCATTGACCAGGTTGGCAAGGTCGGCGCCGCTGAAGCCCACGGTTCCTTTTGCCAGAACCTCCAAATCGACGCTCTTGGCGAGCGGCTTGCCGTTGGAGTGAACCTTGAGAATCGCCAGTCGCCCGACGATATCCGGCAAGTCCAACATTACCCGCCGGTCGAAACGGCCGGGACGGAGCAAAGCGGGGTCGAGGATATCCGGTCGGTTGGTAGCCGCTATAACGATAACACTGGTATTGGTATCAAAGCCGTCCATCTCCACCAGAATCTGGTTGAGTGTCTGCTCACGCTCGTCGTGGCTGCCGCCCAGTCCAGTGCCGCGCTGGCGGCCGACGGCATCAATCTCGTCGATAAAGATGAGGCACGGCGTATTGCGCTTGGCCTGGTCGAAAAGGTCGCGCACCCTGGAGGCGCCGACGCCGACAAACATCTCGACGAACTCACTGCCGCTGATGGAGAAGAAGGGAACATCGGCTTCACCGGCTGCCGCTCTTGCCATTAACGTCTTGCCGGTGCCGGGGGGCCCTATAAGCAACACGCCGTTAGGGATACGCGCTCCCAGAGTCTGGAACTTCTCCCGCGCCTTCAAGAATTCCACCACTTCCTGCATATCCTGCTTGGCTTCTTCTACTCCGGCTACATCGGCGAAAGTGACCGTAGCCCGGTTGGCCGGGAAAAGCCTTGCCCGGCTGCGCCCGAAGCTCATGGCCTGGTTATTGGCGCCGCGTGCCTGCCGGAACAGGAAGAAAAGCAGCGCCCCGAAAATCAGGAGCGGCAGGAAATTAATCAGCAGTCCGCCCCAGTTAATTCCC
>JAUWGD010000041.1 GCA_030606585.1 Dehalococcoidales bacterium
AACGGCGGCGAAGCCATCCCGCTCCGACTCCCCAATATACAGTCCGGTTACTGCCCGGAGCTTAAGGAGCGACTGGTGGAACTGGTGGGAGAGGACGGGTTCAGGGTAGAACCCGGTTAACGGTAACCATAAGGGAGGATATTGTCATGGATAAACTGATGTCTAGCGCAGGTTTTAAGCTCATG
Source organism: Dehalococcoidales bacterium (assembly GCA_030606585.1). Taxonomy (GTDB): domain Bacteria; phylum Chloroflexota; class Dehalococcoidia; order Dehalococcoidales; family RBG-16-60-22; genus JAFGPF01. Next base: position 186 of record JAUWGD010000041.1, read on the forward strand.
TCCTTCGGGTTCAAGTTCCGGGACATTTTCAAGCCGCGCAAGAATGTCCTGGAAGATGCGGGCATTAAGCCGGGATTCCATGTGCTGGACTTCGGCTGTGGGCCAGGGGGCTACATCATGCCGCTGGCTAAAATGATAGGCGATTCCGGTAAAATTTATGCCCTTGATATCAATCCGCAGGCAATACAGTCGGTTAGGGTTTTAGCCCTGAAGAACGGGGTCACCAATGTAGAGACCACCACCTCCGATGGTGCCACCGGCCTGCCGGACGCGAGCCTGGACGCCGTGTTACTCTACGATGTTCTTCATCACCTCAACAAACCGGGTGATGTCCTGGAGGAGTTACACCGCGTATTGAAACCCGAAGGTTTCCTCTCTATGAGCGACCACCACTTGACAGAAGAGGAAATTATCTCCAGAATGACCGGTTCCGGTCATTATAAGCTGTTAAGAAAAGGTAAAAAGGTATATAATTTCTCCAAAGTCGGTTAAAGGCAACAGGTATGACTGCGGAAGATAAGCACCGGGGGCACAGGAAGAGGCTGCGGGAGAAGTTCCTCAAGTCGGGACTGTCCGGCTTTCACGACTACGAAATCGTGGAACTGCTGCTCAGTCTGGGCACACCGCGCAAGGACTGCAAGGTGCCCGCCAAAGAAGCCGTTAAAAGGTTTGAGACACTCCGCGGCGTACTGGAAGCCCCGCTGGAAGAGCTGCTTAAAATAGAAGACATCGGCGCGCACAGCGCCTTCGGCATAAAGCTCGTGCAGGAAGTTGCGCGGGAGTTCCTCAAGGCAAAAATACTGGAGAAACCATTCTATAAATCCTCGCAGGAAGTCTTCGATTATCTCTATCATGCCATGCGCGGCCTTAAAAAAGAGGTCTTCAAGGTAGTCTACCTGAATAACCGGAACCAGATTATCGATACCGTTGACCTGTCTTCGGGTACGGTAAACAGCAGCTCCGTCTCTCCCCGCGAGGTTATCGAAGGGGCCATTAAAAGCAATGCCGCCGCCCTGATATTCGTCCATAACCAACCCTCGGGCAACCCCGAACCGAGTACGAGCGATAAATCACTCACGCGCGAACTTATCTATGCTGGCAGAGTCATGCGCATCAAAATGCTGGACCATATTATTATCGGCGATAACAGGTACTACAGTTTCGCCGGTGAAGGATTAATCGAAGAATATGAGGCGGACTTCTTAAATACGATGTTGCGGGGCACCGCCGAAGCCCGGCGAAGGCTCTACAAAGCTAGAGAATCCGGCGATAACTATTGATACAGGTTTTTCTTGTCGGAATCACCATCAAAGAGTGTCACGTCCCTTTACTTCGCTCAGGGCGAAAAATTAGGTAATGTCATTCTGGCGTAGGCCAGAATCCAGATAGCGGTATTGAAATCTCAATATATTATTTAATCTGGATTCCAGCTTTCGCTGGAATGACAATTGAAGAATCTGTATCGCTGATTTATATAATTAATTTTTGAGTGTAGTTTCCAGAGAAAGCAGGAATTTCTTTGTCTCAATCCCCCCGCTGAATCCCCCAAGACTGCCGTCGGACTTCAGCACGCGGTGACAGGGAACGACGACGGGGAACGGATTCCTCCCCAGCGCCTGCCCCACGGCTCTGGCGGCTTCCGGTCTGCCGATTTGCCCGGCTATCCACGCATAACTTCGCGTCTCGCTGTAGGGAATAAGCCTGGCTGCCTGCCATACCTCCCGCTGAAAAGGCGTAGCGCCGGAGAGGTCTAACTTGTCCGGGAAGTCCACTCTTTGACCGCTAAAGTAAGCACGTAAACGCTCGATAATATCTTTGAAACGGCGCGGTGAAGAAGCGGCACGGTCGAGGCTGTTTCCCAGTAAACGGCGGACATCCTGCTCCAAACTCTGGGGTAATGTAATACGCAGCAACCCTTTGTTTGAACTCAGGATTCCCACCCAGCCGGCAGCGGTATTTGAGACAGCATAGAATAGCTCTTGAGTCATGCCCTGGACCATCGGGAAGCCTTTATTAAGACCTGTCCGCCAGACGCCGCGCGTAGATACCGCCGACGATAATCAGGATGATACCGATAATGATACTGACGACAATCTTAATCAGCTGTGGCAGGTCCATACTCAGAAAATACGCGTACGTTAAAATCGCGGCTATAACCGCCACCCCGTAGCTGACCGAATGAGCCTTGAGCGACTTTTCTCTAATCGCCCAGAAGATAAACCAGGCGAGGAAAGCAAGTATAGCCAGTACCGCTACTGCTACCGACATTGATTACCACCTCAGTCCTTCAAAATATTTCCCCAGGAAGGCGAAAAGCCCCACCGTGAGCAGCAGTGAGCCTATCTTGCCGATTTCGGAAAGGTATTTAACATACTCCGCCGCCAGGTAGCCGACCCCGGCGATGCAGAACAGAATCCCGAATCCGTATAATACATATTCAAGCTTCATGTATATTCCACCTTGTATAATTATCTGGTTGGTACAGGGATGCCCGGTTTAGCTGGCATGGAAGCCCCCCAAACATAAACGAGGATGTAACGCTCTACATCCCCCTTCTTAATCAGCACCGACAAATCGTAACGCTGGTCGGAAGGAAAATCCGCCGGAACGAACTCAGCCGCATCAAGCACCCACTCCAGTTGCCCCTCATCAAAGGAAGCTACCGTTAAGGGCTGAGACAACAAAACGGCCACCTGCTCCCGCTCATGAGATACGGTTACTTCCACATCGGCGGAATGGGTAGAGAACGTCCGGTTTTGCACTTTATAGGTGAAGGCGACGCTACCACCCTGCTGGACATCCACAGTAGAGTAATATTCGTACTTCTCATCTTCGGGCCACCGGTCGGGCTCAATTATCTGCGGAAATTCCCCGCTGGTCATTTCGAGACTGTCATAGACCCCTATATAGCCATCGAAGATGAAGATGAGGATAATCCCCAAAAAACAGGCCAGAGCCAGATAGAGGTATAAAATTTTATGTTTAACTGCCATAATATTCTGTGGCCCCTACGATTATAGTATATACCTTATATCTCAACTGTCAATCCGACTACCGGAATTCCGGTTCGATGAGGCCGTAATTACCGTCATTACGCCGGTATAACAGCCGCACTTCATCGGCATCAGCATCGAAGTACAGGAAGAAATTGTGGCCGAGTTGCTCCATCCGCTCGATTGCCTCTTCCAGAGTCATCGGCTCGACGAAGAAGCGCTTTCTCTTGACAACTTCCTTTTCTGTCTTCGCAACTTCCGCCTGGTTGAATTTCCCCCTGGCCAGCGGGTTGCCCCTGCCCTTGTCATAGAGCTTACCCTTACGCCTTTCCATCTGCCGGGTTAATATAGCCACAACCCTGTCAACGGCTTTAAAAAGGTCTTCTCCCCTCTCCTCGCCGTGAAAGACGGCCTTGCCGACACCGCTATTTACGGTCACCCGCACCAGATAGCGTTCCTGCGGTGACTTGGTCTGTTCCTCGGAAACTTCTACTTTAGTGTCGATAATATCAGGAAGGTGTTTGTTAATTTTATTCAGTTTACGTTCAATGTAACGCTGCGCATCCGGCGCAATTTCTATATTGGTCCCGGTCATCTGTAATTCCATCTTTTCACGCTCCTGGCAGCAATTTTTTTCTTACCGTGTCCTTTTATAATTCCATGGCTAATACCAGCCCCCACACCGCCTCGGCCCCGGCTGACTTTAACACCCCGGCGCAGGTATTGAGAGTAGCCCCGGATGTAGATACATCATCCACCAGGATAACCTCTTTACCCTGCAATCGCTCATCGCGGCAGGCGAAGGCATTAGCGACATTATCACGTCGCTCGCTGATACTGGCAGACCTTGCCTGAGGTGGCGCGTAGCTGCGACGAACGAGGGAATTTTCTGCCACCGGCAGGCTGCTGAGCCTACCCAGTTCCCGGGCCAGCAGGACGGACTGGTTATAGCCGCGTTCCCGGTATCTTCTACGGTGCAGCGGCACCGGCACCAGGACTCCGCCGGAAATCGGGTTTTCTATCAAGTAATCATGTAACAATTCCGCGAGGGGTATCGCCAGCGCTCTGAGGTTGCGGTACTTCAACTGGTGAATAGCCTGGCGTATCACGCCGTCGAAGAAGAACGGGGCACGAATGCCGTCTATCTCGGCCTGTGAGTCGGCACATTCGGGACAGAGCATCCCCCGAGATTGGGGGCGCCCGCATCTGGGGCAAACCGGAGGGGAAATCACCGACAGCGTCTGGCGACAGGAGCCGCAGATATAGTCACCTTCCCTGCCACAGCCGATACACCACTGTGGAAAAAGCAGGTCAAGTGCCACCTTCTTAAGCTTGGTTAACGGAGGAAGCACGTTTGCCATTCGCGTATTTTTGATTGTAAAGGTGACTCCCTTATTGTTGTCGAGAGCGGGAGTTATGCAGCGAGCCGCTCATGATAGGCTCGTATATATAGACGTCACCATTCCTGATTTTCAGGTTGTAGCCGCAATCAGGATTAGTACAAACCCAGGCTTTAAACTGGATAGATGCCCCCTGACTACCGAAATCCGATAGAGGCACGAGGTCGCCGGAATTGCATTTCTGACACTTGGGGAAATTAAACTGTTCCATGGGGTCCTCCTCCCAACCGAAAATATAGAGTAAACCATATAATTATACCCCAGAAAGACCGGGTTTGACAAGCGTCTACAAGGACGATCACAGATATTCCCGATAGATTATTTCCGCGGAAAGGCATACAAAAAGGGGCGGTACTCAAGGTACTCACCCCTTCATATTAACCAGGCTCAGGTTATTTCCGGCTAAAATATTTAGTTATTATACCTGCTCTGTAGTTGCTTCTGCCGGACAGTATTAATAAGTATATTGGCTACAATGGGGTCGAACTGTGAACCGCTGTACCACAGCATTTCCTCTATTGCGTCCAGTGTGGACAGGGCGCCCCGGTAAGGCCGGTCGGAAGTCATGGCCTGATAGGCATCAGCCACTGCCACAATCCTGGCTCCCAGGGGAATAGCTTTACCGCGGATTGACTGGTCCAGCCCGCCGCCGTCAAAATGGTCATGGTGATGCGATATGATTTCGACCACGCTATCGTTAACGAACGGCTTGACAAGGCTGGGGCCGATAACGGCATGGGTCATAATGTGCCGGTACTCGCCGGACGTAAGTTCACTGGGCTTGTTGAGAATGTCCGGGTCTACCGCTATTTTCCCGACGTCATGGAGCAGAGCCGCCCAGTGCAGGTCTTCCATCTCCTGTGGAGCAAGCTTCATCTGCGTACCTATCGACGCGGCAATCTCGGCTACTTCCTGCGAATGTCCCCTGGTATAGTTATCACATCCCTCCAGGGTATTAACCAGCGTTTCGATAGCGCCGAGGAAGAGTTTGCGGGACTCTACCTGTCCGCCGTCTTTCTTTCCCATATCCTGGAAATATCGCTGTATCTCAAGCGCCAACCGGCGCTTATCCAGAGTCCCGTTAACACTCTGTAAAACCTGCTCGAACCTGAATGGCTTGTTGATGTAGTCCTGCGCGCCGTCTTTGATGCACTGGGCAATTACTTTATTATCGGTCACACCGCTGGCCATAATAACGGCCGTTTCCGGGAAACGTGTCGTGATATCCGGCAATACCTCGCTGCCCAGCCTGCCGGGCATATTTATATCCAGTATAACGAGGTCTGAGGGATTGACTTTTAGTTTGGCTAAAGCCTGTTCGCCGTCCTCTGCTTCATCGCAGACATAGCCGCGCATCTCCAGGCCTTTACTCAAAATACACCTGATAGCTTCCTCGTCATCTACCAGCAGTATGCTTTCTTTCGGTATAGTCATCTCACACCTCCCGGCGCTGCAATCCATTACTGCGTTCATTGTAAAGGGATGATGCTAAACAAGATGTGAATATCAATCGCCACCAAATAAACATTTGGTAAAAATTTTGTGTATGAGCGTGCCTGAGAGAGTCGCCGGCCTCTATTTCAAAGCTACGGAGCTCAGACGATCGTAAATGGGGCCTTCCCTGGTTAGCTGGCTTTGCATGAGATTAACGGAATCCACGTTCAGGCTTGAGCCAGCCTCAAAACGGGTGCTTTCGATAAGCCGGCCAAGGTCCTGCCGTTCTTCCGGCCTGGCCCGGTCCCGTACGCGAGCGAGGGTGAGATGGGGCGTAAAAGAGCGCGATTCCGCCGCAAACCCCAGAGGAACCAGGCCGGACTCGATACGTTTTTGAAGCTGCCCAAGCCTTTCGACCTCTCCGGACATCCCCACCCAGATCACCTGGACGCGCCTCGGGTTGGGGAAAACGCCGAGTCCGCTTATCTCAAGGTGAAAAGGGTGCGTACCGCTTGTAGCCTCTTCCATTACGGCGGTTATCCTGCCGGTGATATTTACGTCGATGTCGCCGAGGAACTTGAGCGTCAGGTGAATACTGTTCGGGTCAACCCACCTCACCGGCGTACTGCTCCCAGATTTCAGCTTCTCCTGAAGCCGGGTAAGCGCCTGCTTTACTTCCCCTGAGAGTTCGACGGCGATAAAAGAGCGAATTTGTGCCATAGCTATATACCGAGCAACCGGCGCGCGTTGCCGGATAATATCTCCATTCTGTCTTCCTCTGACAGCCCCACAGCGTCGATTTCTTTGAGCAGCCGGCTCGCCGGCAATACAGGGTAGTCGCTGCCGAAAAGTATCCTGTCCGCGCCGATAAGCTGAGTTACGTGCCGGTATATTTCAGGGCGATAAAGGAAAGGCGATGCAGCGGTATCGAAATACACGTCTTCCAGCGCCTGCCGTACCTCCGGCATAAGGGCATAGAAAGGCAGGCCGCCCCCCCAGTGGGCACAGACCACGGGCAGTCCGGGGAAGTTAGTAATGAACTCGTATAACAATCCCGGTGTAGCCGCTCCCTTGCCGGGATAGATATGCCCCACCGGCTCGGAGGCATGGGTCAGCAGAATCAACTTGCGCTTCCGCAGCAGGCCGACAAAAGGCTCCATGGCCTCTTTACGCGTGAAGTCGTTCGATTGTGTGTCGGGGCGTAGTTCGCCGACCCCCCTGGCTCCCGCCCCAACGCAGCGCTCTATTTCATTAAGCGAAACGTCATCGGCATACGATGAAACAGCACAGAATCCGATTAAACGCTTGGGGTAACGGGTAATCGACTCCAGGATATAGTCGTTGGTCTCCACACACAGCTCGTGGGTGCTCCAGCCGTAATTGACGATGACCGAAACATCCACCCCATCCCGGTCCATACTCCCGATGAGGTCTTCGGCAGTGGCAATTTTAGCATTTTCGCCGGAGTATATCCGGGCAAAGGCGGGGTCAGTATCCACATAACGGCTGCGGTTTTCCTTTATCCGCGGCGGCAGCACATGCGCGTGGAAATCAATAATCATCATCAAACCACAAGCCAGCGGCTACAGGCAGCCGGTACAGGCTATTCCCTGCTTTCCGGTGCTGCTCCGCCTGCAGACTTTTCCGGTTCTCCTTCAGCCCTGGCGCCCTCTTCGGCCTCAGCTTCTCCTTCAACGCCCTCTTCCTCAGCTTCCACTACCTCTTCTTCCACCTTAAGCTGGACTTCCGTAACCTTGACTATCATCTGCTCCGGGTCGGCATGAACGGTAACTTCCGGGTCGAGGACAATATCCTTGACGAATATAGACTGCTCCAGTTCTTCGAGTACGCTCACATCTACTTCTATCTGCGGCGGTACATTTTCCGGCAGGCATTCGATGCTCAGCTCGGTGATACCGTGGGCCAGCATCCTCCCCTTCCCCTTCATCGCCGGGGATTCGCCAAACAGGACAATGGGCACCGCCACCTGCATCTTTTGCCCTTTCCTCACCTGGTAGAAATCGACATGAAGCAGGCGTTTACCCAGGGCATCCCGTTGAATTTCGCGTACAAATACGTTTTTCGGCTGCTTATCCCCTTCGATTTTCAGGCTTATAACACGGGTCTCCCCGGCATGAGCCACAATTTTTACCAACTCGGTGGTATCGCACTGCAGGGCCTGCGATTCTATACTATGGCCGATGAGGTGCGTCGGGGTGATTCCCTGACGGCGTAAAAACCGGTTTTTCTTCCCGAACACATCTCTTTTAGCGGCGTTTATTATCAGTTCTTCCATCTATTTTCCCCCTTCATCCTGTCAATTTAATCACATTCAGGCGTAAAAATCAATTTTTATATGTAGACTTATTATTTCCCGTTATTGTATAATGGGGACGCAGTGATGACACCGTCTGATTCCAAGAATTCGTCGGGAACCTCGGCTGATAATTTGAAAGCCGGGGTTTTTTCTTCAAATGAGGACCTCGAAAAAGTCGCCAGGAGGCTGCGCCGTCACATCGTTACGATGATAGGCAGGGCCGGCAGCGGTCATCCCGGCGGTTCACTATCCGCCGTGGAGATTACCATGATGCTTTTCTGGAAGATACTGCGGCATAAACCGTCCGACCCGCAGTGGCAGGACCGGGACAGGTTTATTCTGAGCAAGGGGCACGCCGCCCCCCTGCTTTATTCCGTTCTGGCTGAGTGCGGCTACTTCCCGGTGAGCGAGCTTACTACCCTGCGACAGATAGACAGTCGCTTGCAGGGACACACCGACCGTACCATCATCCCGGGCGTGGAAATGTCGGCGGGGAGCCTGGGACAGGGTTTGTCCTTCGCCATCGGCGTGGCTCTGGCGGGTCGCCTGAATGCCCAGGACTACCGTGTCTACGCCCTGCTCGGTGACGGCGAGTGCGACGAGGGACAGACATGGGAAGCCACCATGGCCGCCGCCCACTTCAAGCTGGACAACCTGACGGCCATCGTGGACAATAACGGCCTGCAATTGAGCGGCCGCAACAGCGATATCATGAGCCTGGAGCCACTGAACGATAAGTTTGCGGCCTTCGGGTGGCACGTCTTTGATGTCGACGGCCACAACCTGACCCAGCTTCTCAACGCATTAGAAAAGGCGAAAAAAGTCAGGGAGCAGCCCGCCGTCATCATTGCCCATACCGTTAAGGGCAAAGGGGTCAGCTTCATGGAGAACAACGCCGATTTTCACGGCAAAGCCCCCGATGCCGAACAACTGGAAATAGCCCTGAAGGAGCTTGCGTAATCGTGGCCGAGGAAGTATCTCTGAGGGATACCTACGGTAAGACCCTGGTAGAGCTGGGTAAAAAGAACCCGGATATCGTCGTGCTGGATGCCGACCTGCGTCCTTCGACGATGACCAGGTATTTCGCACAGGAGTTCCCGGAACGCTTCTTCGACGTCGGCATCGCCGAGCAGAACATGATAGGCATCGCTTCCGGATTGGCCGCCTCGGGCAAGATACCCTTCGCCAGTACCTTCGCCGTCTTCGCGCCCGGGCGCTGCTTCGACCAGATTCGCATATCGGTAGCGCAGGCCGGGCTTAACGTAAAAATAGTATCGACTCATGCCGGAGTGACCGTCGGCGAGGACGGCGCTTCCCACCAGGCGCTGGAAGACCTGGCGCTTATCTGCTCCCTGCCCGGTTTTACCGTTATCGTCCCCGCGGACGCCATCGAGACCGCCCAGGTTATTGAGGCTGTAGCGAAGCACGTCGGCCCCTGTTACGTACGGCTGCCCCGCGCCAAGCTGCCTAATATTAACGCTGACGGCTACCGATTTAGTATCGGAAAAGCGGTTACCCTGAGACCGGGCAAGGACGCCACCGTTATCGCCATCGGCGTTCTGGTGGGGCAGGCGCTGGAAGCCGCCGGCGAACTGGCTGAAGAAGGCATCGACTGCCGGGTAGTGAACATGTCCACCCTTAAGCCAATTGACGAGGCGGCTATCGTTAAAGCGGCCAAAGAAACCGGGGCTATCGTTACCGCCGAGGAACACCAGGAACACGGTGGACTGGGCAGTATAGTGGCGCGGATTATCGCCAAGCACCATCCGGTGCCGATGGAGTTCGTCGCCGTCAAGGATGTCTTCGGCATGTCCGGCAAACCGAATGAACTTCTGAAAAAGTATGGGCTGACGGCTAAAGATATTATTAAAGCCGTCCGCGAAGTGCTGAAACGCAAGGGTTAATATACCCCCTCATTCCCACACATCAATTGTCATTCCAGCGAAAGCTGGAATCCAGTCGGGGAGGGTAAAAGGGGGGTTGGATTCTCGGGTCAAGCCTTCAGGCTGAAGCAGGCTGAAGCCCGAGAATGACATATCTTTAGTCCAGGAAGGTTATTTCTGACGGCGGCCTCTCCAGGATATCTACCTCTATCCCCGCTTCCTCGAACAGCTTGATGAATTCGTCATCGATGTACTTCCCAAAGGATACCGACCGCGCTATCCGCGCGTTCACCATCATCTTGGCGCAGAGTACGCAGGGCGTGTGCGTGCAGTACATGGTCGCTCCTTCCAGGCTGACACCGTGCAGCGCCGCCTGGATAATGGCATTCTGTTCGGCATGGATGGCCCGGCAGATTTCAACCCGGGTGCCGGATTTTATCCCCAGTTCGTCACGCAGGCAGCCAAGCTCCAGGCAGTCCCGCAGCCCGGCGGCGGCCCCGTTATAGCCGGTGGACAGGATGTGCTTATCCCGGACGGCGATGGCCCCCATATGATGCCGCCGGCAGGTAGAACGCTCGGCTACCACCGAGGCTATTTTCAGGAAATATTCGTCAAGTTCCGGGCGTTTTAGTAAATCTGTCATGTCAGCTTATCGATAATCCCTTCCACCTGTGCTTTAAGGTCGGCCATTGAGGAATCGTTCAGCACGGTATAGTCCGCCAGGGCAATCGGCCCGCCCTTGTTGAGATTTTCAATTTCGGCACGGTCGCGGCCGGCGGCTTCCTGCGACGTCATCGTCCTTATACTGCGCTTGCCCAAACGAGTATATCTGGCTTCCGGCGACGACCAGACCGCCACGAGTATAAAATCCCCGCCGTAATGCTCTTTGAGGAAAGTGTATTCCTCCCATGAATAAAGTCCATCGACCACCACGTCCGACCTTTTCAGGGCGGTGTCGATGCGGGGGAGGCTCAGTTTCGCATAGGCATCCATGCCGTATTGTTTTCTGAGAGACTCCCTGACCGGACGTTCGTTCTCCTCGTTCAGTTTCAGTCCCCGCTTCTTAACCTCATCATCGGTAATGTCACCGAACCGTACCGTAATAAAACCTTTTTCACGAAATAACCTTGCAACTTCCGACTTACCTGCACCGGCCATGCCGACAATCGAGACGACTTTCATACCGTTCATTATAATCGGTTATTGGCAAAAATGACAACGTGATATCTGGACAGCATATGCTATACTACAAGGTATGATGAAAGTGCCCAAAACCATCAATCTGACCGACCGTATGCAGGAGCAGTTGCCCTCCGATTTGCTCGATTTCATCAAGAAAGCCGGTGAAGCGGCGCAGAAACATCAGCAGCGCCTCTATCTGGTGGGCGGCGTTGTGCGCGACCTGCTCCTGGAGCGCAGTAATTTCGACCTCGATATAGTGGCCGAAGGTGACGCCATCAAGCTGGCTCGTGAGATGGCACATCTCAACAGGGCGAAAACTACCGTCCATCCGCGCTTCGGCACCGCCAATCTGCTATGGGCGAAAAGAAGCGCCGATATCACCACCGCCCGCACCGAGACGTATGAAAAACCCGGCGCGCTGCCCACGGTGAAGCCCGGGACTATCGTTGACGACATCGCCCGCCGCGACTTCTCCATCAATGCCATGGCTATCGAGCTTAACCCCCGCCACTTCGGTGAGTTTATCGACCTCCACAGCGGACGGCGGGACCTTAAAAGGCAGGTGGTGCGGGTGCTGCACGATAACAGCTTCATCGACGACGCCACACGTATCTGGCGCGCCGTACGCTACGAGCAGCGACTGGGCTTCCGTATAGAACCAGCGACACTTAAGCTGCTGAAGCGTAATGTGGCCATGTTGTCAACCGTCAGCGGCGACCGTATTCGCCATGAGCTGGAGCTTGTCCTGAAAGAAGAGGAGCCGGAGAATGCCATCAAGCGTGCGGGTAAACTCGGCGTATTGAACAGGCTTCACCCCTCATTGAAGGGAGACGACTGGCTGGCGGAGACTTTCGCCCTGGCCCGCGAGCGGTGCCTGCCCGATAATCCGCCCCCGAACCTTTACCTGGCATTGCTGGCTTATCGCCTGACTGCCGACGAAACAGAGCAGCTTATTTCATACCTGCGGCTGACCAAAGCAACGGCACAACTGCTGCGGGATACTTCAGCTATCAAGGCTAAAATAAAGGAGCTATCCGCGCCCGGTCTGGCGCCGAGCCTGGTTTATGACTTCCTGCACGGCTACAGCCTGACGGCGCTTACGGCCGGCGTGCTGGGAGCCGGTTCCGCCACCGCCGCCGAGCACATAGAGCTCTACATGAACGTGCTACGCCACGTTAATCCCGTATTAAGCGGTGACGATTTGAAAAAGCTGGGCGTGCCGGAGGGGCCAAAGATTAAAGATGTCTTACAGGCTCTCCGCGAGGCCCGACTTGACGGCAAATTAGACAGTAAAGAGGATGAGGAGGAGATGGTGAGGGGGCTTTTAAATCCCCCTTAATCCCCCCTACTCCACCTTCTGAAACACCTTTGCCGGCGCTCCGCAGACCGGGCATTTCTCCGGGGGTTCTCCTGTTACGGTATTTCCGCAGACCTGGCAGACGTAGTAGGTATTATCGTCCAATTGCTTGTTCTCTTTAACGGCCTCC
>JAUWGD010000215.1 GCA_030606585.1 Dehalococcoidales bacterium
TCGCCGCTCAGGAGCATTGACGGCTTCAGCCAGGCGTTGCTGGAAGACTACAATGACAAACTAGATGAAAACGGGCAGGACTTCCTGGAACGTTTGCGCGGTGCCAGTCAGAAAATGGGCGAACTCATCGACGGCTTGCTGAAGCTATCACGCCTGACCAGAAGCAAAATGCGCGAAGAGCCGGTAGACCTCAGCGCGCTGGCAGAGGAAATTACCGCCAGGCTTCAGGAAACGCGCCAGGGACGTCAGGCGAAGTTCGTTATAGATAAAGGTCTATCCGCCAGTGGAGACCCTCAACTGCTGAGAGTTCTGCTGGAGAACCTGCTTGGTAACGCCTGGAAATTCACCGATAAGAGTCCGCACGCCAAAATAGAGTTCGGCGCCACCCGGACCAACGGCAGGAATACCTACTTCGTGAAAGACAACGGCGCCGGCTTTGATATGACCTATTCTAATAAGCTATTCGGCGCCTTCCAGCGTCTTCACGATAGTACCGAATATCCCGGCACCGGCATCGGTCTGGCCACGGTGCAGCGTATTATCAATCGTCACGGCGGCACAATCCGCGCCGAAGGAGCGGTGGGTAAAGGCGCCACCTTCTATTTTACTCTAGATTAAAGGAGTACAGTAACGGCTATGACAAATGAAACAATATTATTAGTAGAAGACAATCCCGACGATGTAGAGCTAACCAAGCGGGCATTCCGTAAGAACAATATCGCCAATGAATTGGTGGTTGCCCGCGATGGTGTGGAGGCCCTGGACTACCTCTTCTGCAAGGGAGCCTTTGCCGACCGTGCTGCCGGGGACGCTCCAAGGCTTATTTTGCTCGATTTGAAATTACCCAAACTGGACGGCCTGCAAGTACTGGAGCGCCTGCGTGCTGATGAGCGCACCAGGCTTACTCCGGTGGTCATCCTTACCTCGTCAAAAGAGGAGCATGACCTCGTCAGCGGCTATAAAAACGGGGCCAACAGCTATGTTCGCAAGCCGGTAGACTTCAACCAGTTCGTCGAAGCCGTGCGCCAGATTGGACTCTACTGGCTGTTGATAAACGAATCACCCCATCACAACTGAACTCTATTACCAGGTAGAACCCGATATTACTATTATTCAGGTACATTAAGATGGAAGATAAAACGATAAAAATCCTGCTTATTGAAGATAATCCCGACGACCTCGAGTTGATAAAAAGGAAACTGGGCAGGTCTGTTAACGCCCGTTTTTCCGTAACACCGGCAAGAAACCTGAATGATGCACTGGAACACCTTACCCACAATGAAACCGACTTAATTTTATCGGACCTCGGCCTTCCGGATAGCCACGGGCTTGATACCGTTACCAAGCTTCTATGCAAAGCACCCCATATACCCTTAATAATACTGAGCGGATTTGACGATGAAGCCATAGCCATCAAGGCGGTACAGTCCGGAGCCCAGGACTATCTGGTAAAAGGGCAAATTGAGGACATACAGATAGAACGCTCCCTTTCTTACGCCATCGAGCGTGCCCGGCTGCAGAGAGAACTGGAGCAGCATACACAGGAAATATATAATATCCAGGCTAATCTGCATAAAATTCTGGAGAAAAACGCCGATGCCATTATTGTCGTCAGTGAGGACAGGCATATACTCTTTACCAATCCGGCGGCAGAATCTCTACTCGGACATAAGGAAGAAGTCCTTATTTACACACCCTTCGACTTCCCGCTGGATGGAGACAAGACGTCTGAAATTGAAATCAAGCGCCGTGGTAAAGAAAAAAACATAGCCGAGATGAACGTGGTCGAAATCGACTGGGAAGGCAA
>JAUWGD010000156.1 GCA_030606585.1 Dehalococcoidales bacterium
CAGCGGGCGCACGGCTGGCGGGGTTGATGCCGGTTTCGCCGCGGGTGTCCGGCGTCTCACCGCAGAAGGTTTCATCCGGTTCAGGGCTGCCTCAAGGGTAGGCAGCCCCACCTTTACCAGTCCGGCCAGCTTCTGTAAATAGTGCGCCTGGCGGATGGGGTCGTTGATAGCGGCCACGATGGGAAGGAGCCTCTCCACGGCGAGCGACTTGTCCCGGGCGGTGTTCAGGTCCAGCGGCGAGATAGCCTTATCAAAGGTGTAATCGACGATAGGTATCGTATCGGCGACCAGTCCCTGCCATACCTTAATATCATCCCGGATAATATCGTCCGGGTCTTTACCTTCCGGGACTACGATAACCCTCATTTCCGCGTTCAGGATGTTCTCGTAGCCGACGGTACGCAGCATGGCTTCTTCACCGGCGGCATCGGCATCCAGGGCGAGAACGAGGTTTTTACTCAGTTTTTTTAATATATTTACCTGCGTTTCCGTGACGGCCGTGCCCATGGAGGCGACCACGTTGGTGATGCCGTTCTGGTGGGCGGTAATGACATCCATGTAGCCCTCCATGATGATAGCCTCTTCCCGCTTCCTTATCTCCGGGGCGGCGCGGTCGATGGCGTACACCGTGCCGCTCTTATCGAAGGTGGGGGTCTGGGGGGAGTTCACATATTTGGGCAGCGAGTCGTCCAGCACCCTGGCGCCGAACCCGGTGACATGCCCCCGGATATCGCGGATGGGGAACATCAGCTTACCACGGAAACGGTCATGGGTCTTACCATCATCCTGTTGATACAACAGTCCTGCGGTGAGCATGGTCGCTTCGCTGTGGCCCTTCTCGTTAAGGTATTGCTTGAGGGCTTCCCAGCTATCCGGGCTGAAGCCGAGCTGAAAATCGGCGACGGTCTTTTGTGAAAAGCCCCGCTTTTCGACATAGCTTCTGGCTTTTTCCGACGCGGGAGAATTGAGCAGCAGGTTGTGAAAATACAGGGCGGCGGCTTCGTTGACCTGATATAGCTCTTCCTTTTCTTCTTTTCGGCTATCCGGCTCCATTCTCGAAGGCAGGGTGACGCCCGCCCTCTCGGCGAGCACGCGCAACGCCTCTCCGAAGTCCATGCCTTCCTTTTTCATGACGAAGGCGAGGACATCGCCGCCGGTATTGCAGGCGCCGAAGCAGTGCCAGCTCTGCTGTTCCGGGTAGACGAAGAAGGACGGGTTTTTCTCACTGTGGAACGGGCATAAAGCCGTCAGGTTACGCCCCGACTTTTTTAGAGTGGCGTACTGGCTGATAACCTCGACAATATCCGTTTTCTGTTTTACTTCGTCGATAGCGCTCATAGTTTTTCAGGGACAATTATCTATTATACTACTTTTTCGGGGGCAGTACTCCCCCTTTTTAAGCGGGGGAGGGCGGTAAGCACATCAATAATTAAGGCGTACTTTTATACCGCGCTTATGCAGGTACTCTTTAAGGTCGCGGCAGGTGTATTCGCCGTAGTGGACGACGGAAGCCACCAGCGCGGCGTCGGCATGGCCCTCCGTAAGCACGTCGTAAAGGTGCTCCGGCTTGCCCGCCCCGCCCGAGGCGATGACGGGAATAGAGACGGATTCGGCAATCATCCGGGTGAGATTGATTTCATAGCCGTCCCTGGTGCCGTCGGCGTCGATGGAGTTGATGACCAGCTCGCCGGCGCCCAGTTTCTCTCCCTCCTTAGCCCACCACAGTCCGTCGATGCCTGTGGGCGTGACGCCGCCGTTAACGACAATTTCGTAGCCCGAAGGCATCTCTTTCGTCGGGTCCACTTTCCTGATATCCATGGATAAAATCGTGCTCTGGGAGCCGATGGCGTGGGCTATCTCCGAGATAAGCTCCTTACGCTTCACGGCGGCGGTATTAACGTTGACCTTTTCCGCGCCGGCGTTACGCAGCTTGGTGGCGTCTTCCACAGAACGGATACCCCCGCCCACCGAAAAGGGGATGAAAATCTGGCGGGCGACTTCCTCGACGAAATGAATCATGATGTCCCGGTTCTCCCGCGAGGCGGTAATGTCGTAGAAAACAAGCTCGTCAACCCCGTCCTCGTAATACTGGCGGGCCTTGGCAATGGGGTCGCCGATATCTTTCGTATCGACGAACTTTATGCTCTTGGCGAGCTTACCGCCGCGGACATCGAGACATACGACCAATCTTTTACTGAGCATGACTTTATATTATACACCGTGTTGTCATTCCAGCGAAAGCTGGAATCCAGTGAGGGGAAAAGGTGGATGGATTCTCGGGTCAAGCCCGAGAATGACATTATTAATTAATTGCAGCATTACCGTCCCACCGGGCAAAGCGTTCCAGAATCCGCAGTCCCAGTTGTCCGCTTTTTTCCGGGTGGAACTGCATGGCGAAAAGGTTGCGGTTCCCCAGCGCGCAGCAGAAATCACCGCCGTAACCGGAGACGGCGTAGACGTTTTTCTTATCGGCAGGCTGCGGATAATACGAGTGGACAAAGTAAAACTCGTCGCCCGCCTTAATAACATCGAGCAGGGGGTGGGGCTGTACTACCGTGACTTCATTCCAGCCCATGTGCGGTATCTTGAGCAGCTTATCTTTGAGACTAAATCGGACGGTTTTCCCCGCTACCAGGCCGAGGCATTTTTGACTGCCTTCTTCGGAGTTTTCCAGCATAATCTGCGCCCCGAGGCAAATGCCGAGTATGGGAATGCCCGACTTGAAGGCGTTTTTCAGGGCATTATCGAGTCCCGTTTTTTCAAGATATGCCATGGCGCTGGGGGCGGCACCGACCCCCGGAAAGATAATCTTATCCGCTCCGGCAACGGCGGCGGGGTCGCTGGTGACGATAGCCTGAACGCCAACCTCCGCGCAGGCGCGCTGGACGCTGCGGATATTACCGGCATTATAGTCAATAATCGTAATCATTTGTTTGACTTCCTGTCATTGCGAGCGGGGCGAAGCAATCCGTTTACTGATTTTTTCTACCTCACCCCCTGTGTCCCCCTCTCCTGACGAGGTTTCACAGGAGAGGGGGAGGATATAGAAGAGGGGCTTCGCCCCTCCTGGACGCCCCTTTATTTTAACTTTTCCGCCAGTCGGAGGGCATACTGGTCGGTCATGCCGGCAATATAGTCGACGACTCTCCGCGCGGTGGTATCGCTGTAAAGGCGGTATTCCGCAGGCAGCTTATCATCGTGTTCGTTAAAGTACCGGTAGAGAAACCGCACCACTTCCTCCGCTTGTTGCGATTCCGCCCCGGCGGAACGCGGATTATAAACTCTCTCAAAGAGAAAATCGCGTAAAGCATTGGCCGCTGTCAGTACCGGGGGGCTCATTTTTATCGCGGGTTTCTCTTTAATTATATCACAAATGCGGACGTCCCACGAGCTTTCGATAATATCCGAGACCAGCGTGTTGATGCGCTGCGAGTGGGAAAGCCCCAGTACCTCAACGATTTCAAGGGGTAAATCTCCCTCGGTGAGGATTCCCGCCCGGATGGCATCGCCGATATCATGGTTGATATAAGCGACCATGTCCGAGATTTTAACCACTTCCCCTTCGAGAGTACCCACCTCGCCCCAGTCCTGGCCGAGGACAGCCACGCCCGACTTGGAGTGATTGACGATACCATCCCTGACCTCCCAGGTAAGGTTCAGTCCCTTCCCATCCTTCTCCAGAAGGTCGACGACACGCAGGCTTTGTTCGTTGTGGCGGAATCCATCATGGTAGAGTTCGTCGAGCACGTCCTCGCCCACGTGACCGAAAGGGGTATGCCCCAGGTCGTGACCCAGGGCTATCGCCTCCGTAAGGTCTTCGTTGAGGTTGAGGGCGCGCGATATGGTGCGGGCTATCTGGGAGACCTCAAGAGTGTGAGTCAGCCGGGTGACATAATGGTCGCCCAGGGG
>JAUWGD010000182.1 GCA_030606585.1 Dehalococcoidales bacterium
ATGAGGGGGTATTCAGGTAAATTTACAGTTCGTATACCGTCTGATGTGCATAGAAGTCTGCACATACAGGCAGCGGAAGCCAGGGTTAGTTTTAACCGTCTTGTCAGTGCCAAGTTGTCGGCATAGGAAAAGGAAGGGTAGGGGTTAATACGCCCGCGCCCTAGCCCCCGTATATAATAAACACTATGTTCAGCTTGTCCCCATCCCTGACCGGCTTCGTCATTTCCCTGGGGTAGGCGCTTTCGCCGTTGATATAGATGTCATAAGAACGCTGCAGCTTGCCGTCTTTGGTCATCAGCAAGCCTTCGAGCCTGGGGAACTGCCGGAATAAATCCTTGAGGCATTCGCCGACCGTCTTTCCTTCTACCTTGATGTTCAGATGGTTGTCGGTATATCTGCCGAAAATCGAGGCTAATTCTATCTCTGCACTCATAATTGACTTACTTACCTCACAAATTACCGCAGTGTTCGCAGTCGGGGTCTCTATTGACTTTAAACTCGGTGAATTTCATGCTCAGGGCGTCGTAGTTCAGGAGCCTGCCGGTCAGCAACTCACCCAGTCCTGTGATATATTTGATAACCTCGGTAGCCTGGATACAGCCGATGACCGCCGGTGTAACGCCGATAACCGGGAATTTTACCTTGGGTACGGCGGCGCCGTGGTAAAGGCAGTTGAGACAGGCCGATTTACCCGGTATTACCGTCATGGCCCTGCCCTCGAACCCGTAGACGGCGCCGTGGAAGAACGGTATTTTCTTCTCTATCGCCGTTTTATTAAGGAGGTAACGCGTCGGCAGGTTGTCCATGGCATCGACGATTAAATCGGAGTCGCCCACCAGTTCCGCGGCATTGGCTTCGGTAATCGTATCTGCTATGGTTTCTATGTTGACGTCCGGATTAAGCTTTTTCAGTTTGTCCGATGCCGAACCTGCCTTTTCCTCGCCGATATTTTCGTCCTGGTGTAAAATTTGCCGGTTCAAATTGCTGAGTTCCACTGTGTCATGGTCGGCTATCCGTATCGTGCCGACTCCCGCGACGGCCAGGTAGATGGCTGCCGGCGAGCCGAGTCCCCCCGCTCCGGCGATGAATACCCTGGCTTTCTTGAGCTTCTCCTGCCCCTCCTCCCCGAAACCGTATATCATCATCTGCCGGTCGTACCGCTGTAATTCTCGCTCGGTAAGCATGCTGCCTTACCTCCTGTATCAGGTAACCTCGCTGTCTATCCAGTCGAGGTATTCCTGGTTGCCGCCGATGATGGGCAAAGCGACTATTTCCGGAACGGAATAGCTGTGAATCTTCTTGACCGATTTTATGATGTCCGGCAGCAGTGTGTCTTTGGTCTTGACAACGAGCAGGCTTTCCTGCGCCGTGTCGATCTTGTCTTGCCACCAGAAATGAGAATTCACCTCTGGCACGATATTGACACAGGCGGCCTGCCTCTGCTTGAGCAGCGACTTGGCTATCTTCTGCGCCTCTTCGTTATCTCTGGCGGTTATAAAAACGACGATGTAGCTGTGCTGTTTCATTTTCTTATACTATCGCCAGCATGTGGTCGACGGCTGATTTGGCTTTAATTCGTATTTCTTCCGGCACCTTCACCTCGGGCGTCATTGTCTCCAGGGACTTTAACACTTTTTCGAGAGTGATAAGCTTCATATTGGGGCAGATTGCCTTTTCGGAAGCCGGTATGAATTTCTTACCCGGGTTCTCTTTCCTGAGCCGGTGCAGTATTTCCACCTCGGTGCCGACAATCAGCTCGCTGACGTCTTCCCGTCCGGCGTAGCGTATTATGCCGCTGGTGCTCAGGACTTCATCGGCCAGGGCGATAACGTCGGGACGGCACTCGGGGTGCACGACTACCTTAGCTACGGGGTGCTCGCGTTTCTGTTTGGTGATGTCCTCGGGTAATATCCGCACGTGGGTAGGGCAGTAGCCGGGCCAGAGTGTCATTTTCTTCCCCGTCCTTTTAGCGATGAAGTCGCCCAGGTACTGGTCCGGGACGAACAGTATCTCTTCGTTATCAATCTGCGCGACCACTTTCACGCCGTTGGCGGAAGTGCAGCAGTAGTCCGATTCCGCTTTAACTTCGGCGGTGGAGTTGACATAGGTAACCACGGTAGCGCCGGGGAGTTCCTTCTTTTTCTGCCGTAGTTGTTCTGCGGTAATCATGTCCGCCATGGGACACCCCGCGCCTGCGTCCGGCAGCAGCACGGTCTTCTCCGGCGAGAGTATGGACGCCGTTTCCGCCATGAAGTGAACGCCGCAGAAGACGATGACGCCGGCATCTGTTTTAGCCGCCCTCTGGCTCAGCTCCAGCGAATCGCCGACGAAATCGGCGATGTCCTGCACCTCGCCTATCTGGTAGTTATGCGCGAGGATGACGGCGTTTCTTTCCTTTTTAAGTTGTAATATTTTTTCTTCCAGAGAATTATCCCGCTTATCAGCCATGATGCTCTCCGCTATTTTTATTGTACCCTATAAACGCCCCTATTCACAGAGCACCCTTTTGGCGCCGCTGTATATCTTCATCCCCGCCTCCTGAATGACTCTCGTTTCCATGTCCGTATTGATTTCAGTGCCGATATCCCGGACAAAGCCGATGACGGTCAGCCCGCACTTACTGCCGATTTCCAGACCCTTGTCGGTGACGGCCGTCTTCGTGGCGGCCACCGGGATTCCCGCCCGGCAGATTTTGGTTACCATTTCCGATGCCATCCGGCCGGTCGAGACTAATAAAATGTTACCGAAATCGATGTTGTTTATCAGGCCGTAGCCTATCACTTTATCGATTGTATTGTGCCGGCCGATGTCTTCCACGATGCAGACCGGCTCCGCCCCGGCGGTAAAAAGTCCGGCGGCGTGCACGCCCTCTGTCTCCCGGTATATATCGGCTTTCTCGAAAAGGGTATTCATCGCCCGATATATCGCTTTTTTATTGATTTTCATACGCGATTTTATTTTAAGGAGGCCCTTTTCATCGGAATACGCGGTTCGCCCGCCCCCCGAGACTATACGGTAGCTGGTCTTTACGGCACTCATTGGTACTTTACCGGCGTCTTTAAGCGTCGCTTTCGCGGTGTTGCCATCTACCTCTATAGACGATATTTCTTCCACGCTATTTACAAATCCCTGGCCGAACAGGTAACCGGTGACGAATTCTCTTTCCATGCCGGGGACAATAGAAGCGGTGGCCAGGTGCGTGCCGTTAACGAATACCGCCAGTTCTTTTTCGATTATCACGCTGACCTCAGCCCCGGAGAACCT
>JAUWGD010000080.1 GCA_030606585.1 Dehalococcoidales bacterium
TAATTGACATAATATCGTCAGCGGTTATCATACACCGGTAGTTTGATATCTATATGCGGTCTCCTGCCTGGTTGCCGCATGACCCACCCCTTTGCTCTTTAAAATACCTGTGCTAGAATAATTATGAGAATGACTTAAGGAGCAAAGGTGGCCAGCAGCCTGATAGAAGAGCAGCTTAATCGATTGCCGCACAGTCCCGGCGTCTATCTCATGAGAGATGCTTCGGGTATGATTCTGTACGTGGGTAAAGCCATCAATCTCCACAACCGCGTCAGGTCGTACTTTCAGTCCACACAGAAGCTGACTCCCAAGCTACAGAAAATGGTCTCCCGCGTGGCCGATATCGACTTCTATATCGCCAGCTCGGAGCAGGAAGCTCTCATCATGGAGCTGAACTTCATCAAGCAATACCACCCCCGCTACAACGTCAGCCTCAAGGACGATAAGACCTTTCCTTACCTGAAGATAGCCATCAATGAAGAATGGCCCGGGGTATACGTCACACGTCGCTACGAGCATGACGGCGGGAGGTACTTCGGCCCCTTCGCCAACTCGCGGTCGGTGAAACAGACCCTGCGTGTCCTGCAAAACATCTTTCCTTTTCGCATCTGTTCTAAAACCATCACCGGCAAAGCACCGCGCCCCTGCCTGGAATATCACCTGGGACGCTGCCTGGCCCCGTGCACCGGCGCCACGAGCCGCCGTGAATACGGGCAGGTAATCAAAGAGGTCATCCTTTTCCTCGAAGGCAAGCAGGAAAAGGTAGCCCGCGACCTTAAAGCCCGGATGAACCGGGCCGCTGAAGCTACCGACTACGAAAAAGCAGCCCGGCTAAGAGACCAGATTCAGGCGATACAGGAAGTCATCGAGGGTGAGAAAATTGCCGCCGTTATCAGGGGAGAGCAGGATGTAATCGCCTTCGTCCAGGACGGAGACCAGGCGTACGCGCAGGTATTATTCATACGCGGCAATAAACTGACCGGTCGGGAAAGCTTCCTTTTACAGGGAACCCGCCAGGAAGAGCCGCGGCAAATTATGACCAGTTTTATCAAGCAGTATTACTCTTCCTGTCCCCAGATTCCGCCGCTGCTGCTTCTCCAGTACCCGGTGGATGACAGACATATTATCAAGGAATGGCTTAAAGGCAGGCGGGGCGCCGGGGTTGAGATTCAGGTGCCGCGCCGGGGTGTTAAAAAACAACTCATCGATATCGCTGCGGAGAACGCCCGGCAGGGCCTCGAGCAGCTTAAAATCAAGGCAATCACCACGTCCACATCGCTGGATGATGCCCTGAACGAAATCGAAAAAGAGCTCAAGCTAAAGAGCCCGCCGCTGCGCATGGAGGCTTACGATATTTCCAACATCCAGGGCAGTTCGGCGGTGGGCAGCATGGTAGTATTCGAGAAAGGCAAACCAAAGCCCGCCCACTACCGCCGTTTTAAGATAAAGACGGTAACCGGCGCCAACGACTACGCCATGTTGCAGGAGGTACTCCAGAGACGATTCAAACACGGTTCCAGGGGCGGGACTTCCGCACCGGATACCTGGTCTATCCTGCCTGACCTTGTTCTTATCGATGGCGGTAAGGGGCAGCTTAATACAGCCCTGTCCGTCATTCAGGAAACAGGTAGAGATATCCCCGTGGCCAGCCTTGCCAAGGAAAACGAGGAGATATTTCTACCCCGGCGTAAAGAGCCGGTGGTCCTACCGAAATCCTCGCCCGGCCTCCAGCTTCTGCAACGACTCCGCGACGAGGCTCACCGTTTCGCCATAAGCTACTTCACCACCGTGCACCGCCGGAAAACATTCGCCTCGGCGCTGGACGGCATTCCGGGAATCGGGCCCAGGCGCAAGAGCGCTTTGCTGCGCCAGTTCGGTTCTGTCGATAGAATCAGGGAAGCCTCCCCTGAGGAACTCTCTGCCGCTACGGGTATGACGCGGGAACAGGTGAAAAGAATAAAGGAGCACCTTTAGAGATGCCGGCTAATTTGACACCGGAATATATCGCCGCCGAAAAGAATTTCCGCATGGCAAAAACCACCCTGGAAAAAATCGCCTGCCTGGAAGAAATGCTGTCGGTCATGCCCAAGCACAAGGGTACCGACCACCTCCGCGCCGACCTGAGAACGAAAATCGCCAAACTGACGCAATCGCTGGACAAGAAGTCGGCTACGCAGCGTGCATCCATGATGATTGAGAAAAGCGGGGCCGGACAGGTGGCGATAATCGGCCCGCCCAATACGGGAAAGTCGCAAATCGTGGACAGCCTTACCAAGGCCACGCCGACCGTCGCAGCTTACCCGTTTACCACACAGGCGGCCACGCCGGGGATGATGGCGTTCGAGAATATCCAGATACAGCTGATTGACATGCCTCCCTGGGGTGAGCAAGCACCGGAGTGGTGGCTGCCGAACATCGTCCGGCGGGCCGACGCCCTGCTGCTGGTGGTCGACCTGAGCCAGGACCCGATTGCCCAGACGGAAGCGCTGGTTACCAGGCTGAACGAGAAGAGAATAGGAATCGGCAAAAGGGTAGAGTCAACCGAAGAAGACGCCCCTGTAAACTTTAAGAAGGCGTTGATAGTGGGCAATAAGTCAGACCTGGATGAAGGCGGCGCGAATTACCGGGCTCTGGAGAGCCGGTACGGCGGTCAGCTGCCCGTTATCTCCTTATCCGCCATCGGACAGGGACTAGACGAACTAAGGTTGAAGATTTTTCAAATGCTCGATATTATCCGGGTTTATACCAAGACGCCCGGTGGCAAACCGGACATGACCGACCCCATCACTCTGGATAATGGGAGCACGCTGGAGGACGCCGCTATATCGGTGCACAAGGACTTCGGCAAGAAGATGAAATACGCCCGCATCTGGGGCTCCGGTAAGTTCGACGGCGTCATGGTCAAACGCGACCATGTCCTGCAGGACGGGGATATTATCGAGCTGCATGCCTAGATGCTATGCCAGGTACTTCTTAATAGCTTCCGCGTTCTTTAACGCATATCCCTCGATATCATTGTTAAAATAGATATATACCGCATCTAGATTTTGCGCTAGTTCAGCTATCCTGCCGGCCCAGTCGGCCAGTTCCTCGTCGGCATAGCAACTGGAGTAAAGACTGTCGCGACCGTGAAAACGGATATAAGCAAAGTTGGTAGTCGCCAGCAGGGGGCATTCCAGCCTGGGCATATCGAAGACACAGAAACCAACACGATACCGGCGCAGTATGTCAAAGACATCCTCCACCAGCCACGATTGATGCCGGAACTCGATAACGTGTTTTAGTTCGCGCGGCAACCTCTCCAGGAACGCCGTTAATAAATCATCATCGCGGTGTAGCCCGGGAGGCAGCTGATAGAGCCGGGGACCCAGCTTATCTTTCAGCAGGGTCGTTCTTGACATAAAGTTACCCAGGGCTTCGTCGCAGTTTTTAAGTCGCTTGATATGGGTGATAAACCGGCTGACCTTTACCGCAAAGGCAAAACCGGGCGGCGATGAATCATACCATTTAGTAAAGGCCTCTTCCGAGGGCAGGCGATAAAAGGTGTTATTCAGTTCCACCGTTGTGAAATGCCGGGCGTAGAACTCCAGCCATTTCGCTCTGGGCAGTTTTTCGGGGTAAAACCGTCCCTTCCAGTCATCGTAGTACCAGCCGGAGGTACCAACAAAGTAACGCGCCAATTCTATCGCAGCCTCCCGCGCTCATTCTAACATCGGTCATTGGTTATTCCAAGCCTAATCCGTACAGCTTGACCGGCTCAGGCACAATCCGATATATTGGAACTGGTGGAATCTTTACGACAAGGAGTTTACCCTGACTATGAAAATCGCCGTTCAATGTGACTTCGATGGCACCGTAACCGAGGAAGACGTAAGCTTTCTCCTGCTGGATACTTACGTCGGCCCCCGGTGGCATGAATATTTAGTGGAGTACACGGAAGGCAGGATACCGGTCGGAACGTTTAACAAAAAGGTGTTCGGCATGATGAAAGCCGACCGGCAGACCATGACCGAGCTTGTCCTGAACAGCGAGAGGGTGAAAATACGCCCCGGCTTTCTCGATATGCTGGACTACTGCTCTCAAAAAGGCTTGAAAGTGGTCATTGTCAGTAACGGCCTGATTTTCTATATAGAGGCTATCCTGAAGAACCTGGGTGTAGACGGCCTCGAGTTACACGCGGCGGAGAATCATTTCAACCCCGATGGTATGACGGTCAGATACGTGGGCCCGGACGGTAACGAGATGGAGGTCGGCTACAAGGAGGCCTATACCGAGTCATTACAAAAAAGAGGCTACGATGTCATCTATATCGGCAACGGCGTATCGGATATCTACCCGGCACGTCGCTCTATTCATACCTTCGCCACTACCGACCTGCTGGAAAAGTGCCGCGAAGAAGACATCGAGTGCACGCCTTTTACCGACTTCCGTGATGTAGTCATTGGCATGGAAGACCTTAAACTGAACTAGTCCGTTCTCAGGATAATGCCTAAAGGACAGTGGTCGGAGCCCATGACATCGGGCATGATAAAGGCATCGGCCAGTGACGGCAGCAGGTCCCCGCTGACGAAAAAGTAGTCCAGTCTCCAGCCTACGTTCCTTGCCCGCGCGCCTGATTTGAAGTCCCACCAGGTATATTGATTCGACTCGTTACTAAAGTGCCGGAAGGTATCCACGTAGCCGTGGGAGAGGAATTTATCAATCCAGGCCCTCTCCTCGGGGAGAAAGCCGGAGACCTTGCCGTTTTCCCTGGGGCGAGCAAGGTCGATTTCATTATGGGCGGTATTAACGTCGCCGCAGATAACCAGCTTCTTACCGGCATTTTTAAGGGAGTCGGCGTATTTCAGAAAGGTTTCATAGAAGTTCATCTTGTAATCCAGGCGGTCCCGGTCTTTCTTCCCGTTGGGGTAATATATATCAAGGAGGGTAAACCCGGGGTACTCGGCTATTATCACTCTTCCCTCAATGTCGAGCCCGCTTTCGCCGAAGTCGTAGCGGACATCCAGCGGTTCTTCTTTGGTAAAGACGGCCACGCCGCTGTAACCCTTTCTCTCGCCGTAGTTCCAGTAAGTATGATAGCCCGGCGGCTCTTTAAGGTCGTCATCGAGCTGCTCGGGCCGGGCTTTAGTCTCCTGCAGGCAAAGAATGTCCGGAGATTCTCGATTTAGCCAGTCCAGAAAGCCTTTCCCCTTAATAGCCCTGACGCCGTTAACGTTCCAGCTGAGCAGCTTCATCTCTTGCACGCTTATATCTCCGTTTGATATCAGCTATACTTATTTATTATACTTTTAATATAGCATAGCACAATCGATAGAAGGGTGAACATTCATCTTGGAGAAAGTCTTTACCAATCTTACCAACGGCGGACCGGTCCAGGTTTACGTGCAAGACGGTAAAATAGTCCGCGTGCGCCCCCTCGTCCTGACGGATAACGACGCCGCCTCGTGGACAATCGATGTCGACGGCCGAAAATTCTCGCCGCTGCGGAAGGCCTGCGTATCTCCTTTTACCACGGTAGAGAAGGCGCGGATATACTCCGATGCCCGGATTAAGTACCCGCTGATAAGGGAGGACTTCGACCCTAATGGCAAGCGTAATCAGGAAAATCGGGGCAGGTCCGGTTACAGGCGCATCAGCTGGGACACAGCCCTGGATATCGTGGCCGGGGAGATGAAGAGAATCCGGGAGACTTACGGCCCGGAGGCCGTCATGTCGCGTGCTTCCTCGCACCATAACTGGGGCAATGTCGGCTACCGTACTTCGACGTGGGCGCGCTTCTTCAATATGATTGGCTTTACCGATATCCTGGATAACCCGGACAGCTGGGAAGGCTGGCACTGGGGCGCCACGCATACCTACGGTTTTTTCTGGCGACTCGGCATGCCGGAGCAGTACGACCTCCTGGAAGACGCCCTGAAAAATACCGACCTTGTGGTGCACTGGGGCAACGACCCCGATTCGACGCGCGGTATCTACGGCGGACAGGAGTCGTCGATTTGGCGGCTCTGGTTGAGAGACCTGGGCAAGAAGCAGATTTTCATCGACCCCTTCTGCAACTATACCGCCACCATCCTGGGAGATAAGTGGATAGCCCCACGCCCCGGCACCGACGCCGCTATGGCCGAGGCTATCGCCTACGTCTGGCTTACCGAAGGCACCTACGACAAAGATTACGTCGCCACGCATACGGTCGGCTTTGAAGATTTTAAAAAGCATATCCTGGGGGATAATTGCACGCCGGAATGGGCGGCGGAAATCTGCGATGTACCGTCGTACGTTATTAAAAGTCTGGCACGGGAATGGGCTTCAGGTCGGACAATGCTCGCGGCCGGTTCGCGTGGCGGCGAGTCCGGCGCCTGCCGCCAGGCCTACGGCACGGAGTGGGCGCGCCTAATGGTGCTCTTGCAGGCCATGCAGGGACTGGGTAAGCCGGGCGTAAATATCTGGGGCACCACCATGGGCACACCCTATAACGCCGACTTTGATTTTCCCGGCTACAGCTCCTTCGGGCCTAACTTCCTGAATGAATTCGCCAGAAATAAGGCTGAGAACCCGGTAAAACAGCGTGTCTACCGCCTGCTCATCCCGGAGGCTATCCTCAATCCTCCAATTCAATGGCTGGGGCAGACTTTCTGCGGCGAGTCCCTCGAGCAGCAGTTCGTTCCATATACCTATCCGGCTCCCGGCTGCTCCGAGGTCAAGATGTTCTATCGTTACGGCGGCTCCTTCCTCGGCACGATGACGGGCACCAATCGCTTCGTGAAGATGTACCAGAGCCCCAAACTGGAGTTCGTCGTCAACCAGGACTGCTGGTGGTGCACGGAGACCGGACTGGCCGATATTATCCTGCCGGCCTGCACCAACTTCGAGCGTTATGACATCGGTGAGTGGGCCAATACCGGAGGCTATACCCATCACGGCTCCAACGCCTGCAACCACCGGATTATCGTCTACCAGCACAAGTGTATCGAGCCTCTGTACGAATCGAAGTCCGACTACCAGATATTCACCGAGCTCGCCGCAAGACTGGGTTTCAAAGACAAATTTACCGAGGGCAACTCGGACGAGGACTGGGTAGAGAAGGTCTTCAATCATTCCGACCTGCCGCAATACCTGTCCTTCGAAGACTTCAAAAATAAGGGGTACTTCATCGTACCCATGCCGGAGGACTATCAGCCTACGCCCGGCCTGCGCTGGTTCTACGAAGGACGGGAGTGCGATACGCCCGACTACTTTAACCCCAAGAGGCATACGGAAAGGGGGAAGGAACTGGGGACGTACAGCGGTAAGATAGAATTCGTTTCTCAGAGCCTGCTGAAACACCTCCCCGACGATGAGGAAAGGCCGCCGCTGCCGCGCTATATCCCCAGCTGGGAAGGCTATAACTCGGAGCTGGTGCAGAAATACCCGCTGCAGCTTATCACCCCCCACCCCAGGTACTCCTTCCATACGCAGTATGACTCCAACAACGCCTGGCTGGGCGAGATTCCGGGTCACCGCGTCTTGAAGGACAGCTATTCCTGGCGCCCGGTGCGTCTTAATCCTTCGGATGCAGAGGCCAGGGGCATCAATGGCGGCGATATCGTCAAGATTCATAACGACCGCGGCGCCGTCCTCTGCATCGCCGAGGTCACGGAGAGGATGAGGACGGGGGTGGCGCACTCTTACTACGGTTCCGGCAAGTACGACCCTCTTGAACGGGGTAACCCGGACAGCATCGACAGGGGCGGGTGTGTCAACATTCTTACGCCGGACAGGATGCT
>JAUWGD010000083.1 GCA_030606585.1 Dehalococcoidales bacterium
CGACGATAGTACCCCTAGGCCGGAACTCACGGGAGGCGAGCTTGTAGGGCTTCATGATACGGGTGACGCTCTCGACGCCGGGCAGCACGGCAAAGATATCGGTGGGTATCTGGCCGGTATTGCTCCCCAGGAGAGCCACGACCGTTTTATCCGTGCCCAGGTTCAACTGAACGCCAAGCTCCAGCGATTTCGCTTTCTCTACGACGGCATCTACTTCCTGCTGGCTGGCACCCGTCCTCATTTCAACTATCATGGTCTTTTACGCTCACTCCTTTACGGGTTAAACGACTCCCCGCTTCAATCTACATAATGATAATACTAGAGCCGTGGCGGGGCGTCAAGAGAGGGGGAAGTTTTTGTATCTACCTCACCCCTTCAGGGTGAACCTTCTGGGTGAACCCCTGTGTCCCCCTCTCCTGACGAGGTTTCACAGGAGAGGGGGATTTTGCTTTAGAGTAATCCTCCCCCTCGGTCCCCCTCCTTTAGTTAAGGAGGGGGAGGAAATAAGGAAAGAGGGGCTTATGTTTCCCCCTTTGAAAAAGGGGGATTAAGGGGGATTTCCTTACGGCGAGGGCGGGTTTGGGTGGGAAAGGGATGAGAGAGAGAAAGGCAATAAAGCCATTTTTTAAGGCGTAATTTTTTCTATTTTACGCTTGTTAGGTACAATTGATCGCTTAATCAAATTTTCTTTAAAATTAGGGTCATTATCTGCATTCTCTTTAATCTGTAACCATTCTTTCATATTTTCCTGCATGAATTTCCTTGTAGAGTAAAGATTGTAAGTTATTCTCACCACGAAATAAATCAATACTGCTGTGAATATCATTGTAACGATATAAAACCAATCAAGCTTAAAAAGATTACTTTTAAGAAACCATAGTGGACCAAAAATATTTACACTTACCAATATAACTGAAAGTAATCCTCCCCTTCTTCCATCGCGACCCCAATTTGATTCTTCTCCTATTGATTCCTTTTGCAAACGGCTTAATACATGCCAGTTATAATCTTGTTCCTTCACTTCATGAAAAAATACCAAATAACTACCCTGATTATAAATCCCTTGCAGCACATTTAGATATGAGTTAAATACAAAGACTACTATACCAAGACCGACACAAATAAATAGGTACGGGTTTAGATCCGGTTCACCACTCTTTGTAGACAACCAAGAGAGAAGTGCTCCAGTGGAAGCGACCGCGAAAAACGCAAGTTCAATAGTCCATCTAAATCTCTGCAACATTTCACTTCTAATGGTCTTATATTCTTCTATTTTCATACTAATCACCTCTGTTATCATTCTACCACCTTATGTCAACAGCCCCCTTATCACCCCCTCCAGTACCCCCTTCCACTTTCCTCTTAACTTTTTATAATTTATCCTTATCTGCGTATGGCCTATTGTTACGCCGTCGGTGAGGGTCTGCACGAATTTCTGGGCGTCAAAGGGTAAGCCCTGGAAGCGGCGCAAAATAATCTGGCCTTCCTCGGTGGAGATGGACTCGATGCCCGCCTTGGCCGCCAGGGCTTTAATCCTCACGGCGTAGAACAGATTGGCCACCTCTGGCGGCGGCTTGCCGAAGCGGTCGGTGTACTCCTTCAAAACATCGTCCAGCTTCTCCGCGGCGTCCGCTTCCGCCAGCTTCTTATAAAGCTCAAGTCGCGTCTCGACGTCGGTGACGTAGTCCTCGGGGATAAAGGCGTCGAGGGGTAAATCGACCGTGGGGGCGGGGAGTCTGGGCGGCGGCTTGGGCTTACCTTCCCTTAACGCTTTCTGCTCCTCGACCGCCTCCGCCAGTAAACGTGTATACAGGCTGAAACCGATGGCGGTGATGTGGCCGCTCTGCCTCGGCCCCAGCAGCGTGCCCGCGCCCCTGATTTCCAGGTCCTTCATGGCGATGCCGAATCCCGCGCCGAGCTCGGTCGCCTCGTAAATCGTCCTTAAACGCTGGTGCGCCACGGGGGTCAGTCGCTGGCCGCCGTCGTAGAGAAAATAGGCGTAAGCGAGGTTGGCGCCGCGTCCCACCCTGCCCCGCAGCTGGTAAAGCTGCGTCAGCCCGAACCTGTCCGCCCGGTTGACAATCAGGGTGTTGGCGTTGGGCAGGTCCAGTCCCGACTCGATAATCGTGGTGCAGACTAAAATATCCACCTTGCCGCGGGTGAAATCGTTCATCACCTTTTCGAGCTGCTCTTCCGGCATCTGCCCGTGAGCGACGGCGACCTCCGCCTCCGGCACCAGCTCCTGCAAGCGGGCGGCAATCATGGCGATGCTCTGCACCCGGTTGTGCACGAAAAACACCTGGCCGTTGCGCTCGATTTCTCTTAAGATAGCCTCCCTCACCAGGTGGTCGTTATACTCGGCGACGTACGTCTTCACCGGCAGGCGTTCCTCCGGCGGCGTCTCCATGGTACTCATATCGCGTACTCCCACCAGCGACATGTGCAGGGTGCGGGGAATCGGGGTAGCGCTCAGGGTCAGCACGTCGACTTCCTGGCGCATCTTTTTCAGGTACTCCTTGTGGTTTACGCCGAACCGCTGCTCCTCGTCGATAATGAGTAACCCAAGGTTTTTAAAAGCCACGTCCTTCTGTATAAGCCGGTGGGTGCCGATACAGATATCGACCGAGCCGTTAGCCACGCCGTCAACGATTTCACGCTGCTCTAAAGGAGAGCGGAATCGACTCAACACCTCGACCCTCACCGGGAAGGCATCCAGTCGCTCGGAGAAAGTGTCGAAATGCTGCTGCGCCAGCACGGTGGTGGGCACCAGCACAGCCACCTGCCGGCCGTCCATCATCGCCTTGAAAGCCGCCCGTATGGCTATTTCGGTCTTGCCGTAGCCCACGTCCCCGCAGACAAGCCGGTCCATGGGGCGAGGCTTTTCCATGTCCCCCTTCACCTCCTGCAAAGCCTCGAGCTGGTCGTGCGTCTCCACGTAAGGAAAAGCCGACTCCAGTTCCTGCTGCCAGAGCGAATCGCGGGAGAAGGCGAAACCGGGCACGACCTCCCGCGAAGCGTAAAGGGCAAGAAGCTCCTGTTCTAATAGTTCCGCCGCTTCTTTAGCCCGCTGCTTGGTCCTCATCCACTCCTGCGTGCCGAGTCGACTCAGCACCGGCGGCCGGTCACCCGCTCCTATATAGCGGCTGACCCGGTCTATCTGGTCGGTGGGGACATAGAGCGTATCGCCCGCCGCGTACTGTAAGACGAGATATTCTTTTTCGACTCCGGCGGTCTTGAGGGTGGTTACGCCGGTGAACTTACCGATACCGTGCTCGACGTGGACGACATAGTCGTTGGGGATTATGTCAACCATGAGCTTGTGGCGGGGGGTGGGACGCCTTTTGACTAGCCGGCGCTGCTTGACGAAGCCGAAAATTTCGGCGTCGGTAAAGAGATACGTCTCGCCACCCATGACCCAGCCCTCCGGTAAAGACCCCTGCACCAGCACCAGCGCGCCGGGGCCGGGCACTTCGGTAACCTCCTCGACGGGCGCGGCGATGATATCCTCTTCAGCGAGCAGTTCCGAGAGCCGGCTTGCCTGGTGACTGACGATGATAATGCGCTTTCGCTGACCTGTAAGCCCGGCGACTTTTTTCAGGAATACCGGCAGCTTTCCGGCATAGCCGGGAGTGGAAATGAAGTCCAGCCTCTCCTCGACGCCCCAGGCCGCCAGGTTCAGCTTCTGCCTGTCATTAATCACGGGCTCCAGTTCTTCCCAGACGAAGTAAGACCTGGGGAAATTGCCGGGCAGTTCTCCCCTTTCCAGCTTTTCCGAGCGCAATTGCCCGGCTTCGGCGTCAAGGTCGGCCGCCGCCTGTTCGATATTGGATGGCTCATCGAGCACCAGCAGAGTGTCAGCAGGCAGGTAGTCCAGCAGGCTGCCGCTGTTGAACAGCGGGACGTAAAACTGCGCCTCGCGCGTAAGCTGCCCGCCGAGCATCATGACCACATCACGCTGGAACTGCTGCTTGACCTCGGCGGTGCAGCCGGAAAGGTCGAGCCCTTTTAAAATATCCTCTAAAGACCGTTTATCCATCTGCCGGGGGGCCAGCAGTTCTGATGCCAGGCCGACGCCTACCGACGGCACTACCTCGATAGACCGCTGCGTGGCGGGGTCGAAGCTCCGAATACTATCGATAGTATCCCCGAAAAACTCCAGCCGTACCGGCATTTCGCTGGTCGGGGGGTAAATATCGATAATGCCGCCACGATGGCTCACGGCACCCGGCACCTCTACCACATTTTCCATCTGGTAACCCATAGCTTCCAGCCGACCCAGCAGGTCGAACGGGGGTATCTCCATTCCCAGCTTTACGGTAGAGCCGGCGGAAATGAAGTCTCCGTGCGGCGTCGTTTTGGACATGAGCGCCGCCGCCGAGGCTACTACAAGAGGCCAGTTAACATCATTTTCGCTGTTTTCACCGCCAGTCAGCGCCGAGAGCACCTGAATACGTTCCATCTCGGTACTCGTGTCCGGGGCCAGTCGTTCGTAGGGTAAAACATCGGGTTCAGGGAAGAGCTTAACCTGACCGGAACGGCACCAGCTTGAAAGCTGTTCGTGGAGCTTCTTGGCATTCTCCGGCTGTGCGGTGACCACGACAATCGGCAACTTTAAATTCTCGTACAGAGCAGCTATCAGATAAGGCTTGGCGGCATCCAGCGCCACTACTGTGGTATCGTTGCTCTTTTTCAGTTCTTCAAGAAGCAGGCGATAGGCGGGCTTAGACTCGATAAGTTTTAATAACCGACTTATTTCCGGCAATATATACCCCCAAATACCTCTAGGGCTCGTCGTCTTCGACCAGCCCTCAAACAAATTTCATTTAAATATCGGCAACTCAACCAGCGTGGTTGTCTAACAAGTAAAATACGCCTGGTGGATGCAATAACATAAAGCCCGGTAAATGATATATATACTTAAACAGAGAATTCGCTGCTCTTACCCGATACTACCAAGCTGCTTCTCTTTCTCTTTAACGAGCTCAGGTACAAGCCAGCACCCGGAGTCAGCAGCCATCATGTCACCAGTCTCCTCGTAGGCTCTACCCCGACAACCAGAACAGGTAACCCTATATGAGCAGCTCCCGCATTCTCCCTTCAATAAATCCCTTTGCCTTAGTTCAGCCAGTACAGCAGAATTTTCCCAAATAGATGACAGGCTCTGTTCCCTAACATTACCCAGCTTTATCTGGAGCAACATGCATGGATTCACATCTCCATTGGACTGAATCATCACATAGCCCATCGGCATGCCGGCAGCACAACCTCTGTCATAATAAGGAACCCGGCGTAGCATGTCTGCCGAGAAATGTCTGGGCTGTATCTGCTTTCGCTTTAATGTTAGAGGATACATGGGGCAACCGGGCACCCTGATAATGATGGGGCAATCCTCCTGAGATTGTGCCAGCCACTCCATAGCCCACTTCCTCTCGTCTTTGCTCAAGAGCTGAGACTCACACTCCTCTTTAGCCCTGCCCGCCGCCACCAGGTCAAAGAACTCAGCAGCTTCAGCGCCACTGTCAACCGCCAGACGTAACATAGCCTCCAGTTGCGACAGGGTTTCCTTCCTGATGACCATATTAAACTGGAAAGGCAGGCCAGTGTTCCGGCACGACTCTATACCTTTGAAGGTCTGCTCAAAGGCCCCGTCTATACCCCTGAGGGAGTCATGGGTTTTGGCATCAGCCCCATCAACAGATATAGCAACTGACATGACGCCCGCATCCCGAAGCTTTCGCGCCATTGCTTCATCAATAAGAGTGCCATTGCTGCCGATAGTGGTTCTTATGCTCTTTGATGAAGCATACTTAATAATATCTATCAAGTCTCCACGGCATAACGGTTCGCCACCATCAATAATCAGCAGTCCAATCCCCCATTTTGACAAATCATCTATCAGACGAAGTGCCTCCTCGGTAGTCATCTCATCAGGAGACGCCTTGTCTGTCGAGTTACTATAGCAATGCTTACATTCAAGGTTACACTTTGTGGTGATACTGTAGGAAACCATGAACGGCGGTAATACCTGCATAAAACCTCCACACCTATAGTCTGACCATGTTGGAACAGCCCGCAACTGATGGCATTATACGCTCACCACACAGATAATACAACTTACTGGACTGTCTATTTAGAACTATCGCCTTAAAGCTGCCAACGTCACGATTAAAGCTAATACCATGACGCCGGCGCTCAATATCAGGCCCCGTTCTACTCCCACCACTCCACCAGCCCAGCCAATTACCGGCGCACCGATAGCTACCCCGGCCGTAAGCAGGGCATGAAAAATCCCGGTGCCCAGTCCGCGCTCTTCCGCGGCGGTATGGTCGGCCACCATAGCCGAAACCGATGGAAATATCATGCCGTAAGCGGCGCCGTATAGCGCCATGACGACTACCAATAAGGGGAAGACCGTCATCCAGGGCAGCAGCACCAGGGCCACTATACCCAGGGCCAGTCCGGCCTTGGTCAGCCCCACCCTGCCGACACGGTCGGAGAGATTTCCCACCGGTATCTGTAAGACGATGAATAATACGGCGAACACCGCCAGGAGTATGCCGACATGGAAGACTTCCATACCCCGGTCTTTAAGGTAGAGCGGCAGAAGCGTGACGACACCGCCGAAAGAGAAGTACTGCGCGAATATCGTACAGTAAGGGGTGATAAGCCCCTTTCTCCTTAATAACTCCTTCGCCTTCCGCCAGCCCTCGCCGGCAGATGTTTTCAGCCCGGTCGTGTCCCGCCGTTTACTTCCCGGCAGACATAGCGCCAGCGCCGCGCCTATGACCAGCAGCGTCCCGCCCAGCCAGAAGACCACCTTAAACCCGAACCTGGAAGCGATAAATCCGCTCAAGCCGTAGCCCACGAGAGTCGCCGCCGCCAGGGACATGCCGTAGATAGCCATAGCCCTGCCCCGCCTCTCCTCTCCACCGTGATGCATTATAGCCGACATCGTCGAAGGTCCGACCATGCCGCCGGTTATCCCGTGGAGTACCCGCACCAGCGCCAGGTGAAACGGTAAACGGCAAAGCGTATAAAGAAACATGCTTATGACATCGCCGATGAGACCGGCCACCAGCGGCAGTTTGTAGCCGACCCTGTCCACCAGCCGTCCCAGGAAAACGTTGGCCGGTGTATTAACAATGGAATACAGACCGATGATAAGGCCGACAAAGCCGATGCCCGCCCCCAGTTCATACGCGTACAGGGCCATTACCGGAATCAACAGATGCGTATCAAGGAAACCGATAAAGGTTACAAAAGAGATAACCGGCAGGATATTCTTCGTCCGGGGTTGCGATAATTCCTTCATAGGCGCAGCCTAACCAGAATACACCACAA
>JAUWGD010000107.1 GCA_030606585.1 Dehalococcoidales bacterium
AAGCACGCCGTCGAGTGGCAGGGCGCCTACAATATGAAGGCCGACCCCATTATGACCATGAACGGGCTGCCCAGATATATCAGCGGCATGATGGGCGGCCCGATTTACGTAGGTAAGTCCACGGAAAACAAGTTCAACGACCCTGACTTACCGCGGGGGAAATGGGACCGGCCGGAGATGAGCAATACCTATTACGAATTTGCGCTTAATCCGGGGCAACTCCAGTGGGTTCCCTGAAAGAGACCGGGGAAATTAAAACGAAGAAACGGTATTCGTTCACCGTCACTTTTTTGCGGCGGCACGGACCGGCGATTTACTGTGTTTAGCCTTGCATGCCCCCCTGACCAGGGAGATAAACTTCTCCGCCATAGGGTGTTCGGGAGCATCGGCGCGTAGTACGGCATCCACCCCCACCAATATATCACCGGACAATGGCAGCACCTTCAGCCGCCCATCGGCTATGGCTCTTTCCACGCCCATGATGTGCTGCAGACCGACACCCTCACCATTCTCGACGAGATTAATACCCCACTCGGAGCTATTTACCTCAACTATGATGGGAGAGGGCATGGCACAGCCGCCGACCCTGAGCTTTTTAAGAATAATTTGACGTGTAGCTGAAGTCTCCGGGCCTAAAATCAGAGGATAACCGCAGAGGTTCACATACTCCAGCCGCTCCCTTTGAGCAATCGAACTGGACGGGGATGCGACGAGTACCAGCTTCTGCCGGTCCGAGAGAGAAATAGATTTTAATTTAGGATTGGCGTAGTCCATACTGACCACTATCCCGAGGTCCACCTGTGAATTAAGAACTTCATCAACAACCTCGAATGAAGAAGAACTCCTTATAACCAGCCTTACCTTGGGATAGAGTTTTTCAAAAGCCGACGCAGCCGAAGCGACACAGGTGCTAAAAGTGGTGGCTACGCCAACACGCAGACTGTCCTCTTTGAGGTTCTCCAGGTACTTTTCGGCGCTGGTCATCTGATGGTATATTTCCTTAACGTATTGAAAGAGTCCGTCGCCGGCCTGGGTCAGGAATATCTTCTGTCTTTTTATATCAAGAAGCTTAAGCCCGACGTTCCTCTCCAGCGACCTGATATGGTAAGTGACAGTGGGTTGCGTAAGGCATAACCTGTCGGCAGCGGCAGTTATGCTTTCTTCGCTGGCAACATAGTAAAAAACGATGAGACTATGCAGGTCTAACTTTGACGGCGCCATTCCTACCTACCTTATACAGCGTGGTATCGGGTGCACCTCCTGCACTCGTGAAAAGACATCACTGCTCTGGCTGTATAGCAGAGTGTTATCTATAATATCATAGATAACCTTGTATTGCAATCTACCTGCTGCTATGATAAATTGCAGAGTAACCATGTACAAATGCCTTTCATTTTGGACATTATGTGCGAATTACGCATTTTTGCGTATTTATTTCCTTGTATTTTTCCCTGCAAATCGTTAATATAGGTGGGGAAACATGTTACAGGTCGCATCGTATAAGGCCGAGGCATTAACGCTGGAGGGTAAAAAGCTCAATATAGGTTAAGGAGGTCAATTAGCATGGCAAAGGATTTATGTAAAACACTGGCTGACCTGAAAGAAGACGAGGTGCTGGCCATCGTCGAAGAGAAGCTGAAAGCAGGCGCCGACCCCATGGGTATCCTCGCAGATGCCGGCCGCGCTATGGAAATCGTGGGTAATCGTTTCTCTAAAAGCGAATATTTTATCCCCGACCTGGTATATTCCGGCGAAATACTGAAGAAAATCAATGAGCTGGTCAAACCGAAGCTGACTGAAGAAGGGGGAGCCAAGACAGGGGGTAAGGTCATCATCGGCACAGTCACCGGTGATATCCATGACATCGGTAAAGACATTGTCGTCTTCATGCTCGATGTGAACGGCTTTGATGTTGTTGACCTCGGCGTTGATGTCCCGATTCAGAAATTCGTCGATACAATTAAGGAAACCAGCGCCCCTGTTGTGGGCCTGAGCGGATTCCTGACGCTGGCCTATGACTCCATGAAACAGACTATAGAAGCCATTAAAGCCGCCGGACTCAGAGATAATACCAAGATTATGATTGGCGGCGGCCAGATTACGGACGAGATAATGAATTATACCGGCGCTGATGCCTTCGGGAAAGACGCCATGGTAGGTGTATCACTCGCCAAGAAATGGGCAGGCATTAAATAATAATCCTCATCGGATAATTTGCAGGAGGTTATAAAATGGAAAAGCAATGGGAAGCGATGACAGCAGATGAAAAGCAGGAGGCAATGTTTGCCCAGTGGCTATCGCCTCAGGGCGTGGAGTTTGCCAGTCCCGAAGCTGAGAAGGCATATAAAGAAAGAGCAACCAGGCTAAAAGACGCTATTCAATTGAAGAAAAAGCCCGACAGGGTGCCGATAATGCCGATGCTTGGCTTTTTCCCCGCCTATTACTCCGGCCTGACCCCTCAGGATATGATGTACGACTACGAAAAGCTCTCCGGTGCGTTTAAAAAATATGTCCTCGACTTTGAGCCGGACGCGCATATCGGCATAGCTATCCCGACTCCGGGGAAGGTCTTCGATATCCTAGACTACAAGCTGTACGCACGACCCGGCCACGGGGTCGCCCCCGAATACACCTACCAATGTATTGAGGGTGAATACATGAAGGCGGATGAATATGACGCCTTCACCCAGGACCCGGCGCAGTTCTTCGCTAACACCTACATGCCTCGTATATTCGGGGCACTGGCGCCCTTCCAGATGCTGCCCAATTTTGCCAACATTCAGGAAATCGTTTTTGTAGCCCCTAACCTTATACCCTTCGGGATACCGGATGTTCAGAACGCCTATAAGGCCCTTTTCGAGGCGGGCAACGAGGCTATGAAATGGATAGGCACTGTCGGTGCGTTCAACGTAGAGATGGCGGCGGCCGGCTTTCCCAACTTCCTCGGCGGTTTCTCCAAAGCACCGTTCGACGTTATTGGCGACACCCTCAGGGGAACCAGGGGTATGATGGTGGATATGTACCGTCAGCCCGATAAGCTCATCAGGGCACTGGAACAGATAACCCCCATGATGATTAACATGGGAGTGTCCGCGGCCAAACAGGCCGGAAATCCCATCGTATTCATACCCCTCCACAAGGGCGCTGATGGCTTTCTCTCCGAGGAGCAGTATAAGAAATTCTACTGGCCTACCTTCAAAGAGGTCCTCCTCGGGCTGATAAATGAAGGCTGTGTTCCGTTCCCGTGGTGCGAAGGGGGCTATAACACTCGCCTGAAAATCATCCGGGACATGCCCAAGGGTAAGGTGATGTGGGGCTTCGACCTGACGGATATGACCAAAGCCAAGGAGATACTCGGTGATTTTGCCTGCATCGGCAACGGTGTGCCCATCGACTTATTGAGCGTAGGCACCACCGAGCAGGTGCGAGATTATGCCAAGAAACTCATAGATACGACCGGCAAGGGTGGTGGTTTTATCATGATGAACGGGGCCGCCCTTGAAAATGTCAAACCCGACAACGTCAAGACTATGATTGACACCACCAAGGAATACGGCGTGTATTAATAGACATATACCGGACAAAGACAGTAATATAGTAATAGATAAGAGGGTGTGTACCGGGCATTCTGCCAGCACACCCTCTATATTAATGCCACTCCGAGGTAGAAAATCATGCCCGTAATCAATGATATCCGCCTGAACCTGAAAAAGAACGACGTATTGCGACGGCAGGGATTCAAGGGATATACCAGAATCAGGCCGGAGATTAAGACCCTGGTTCTGGAACTCCTCGAAAGCACGGAGAGCACCCGCCTCCTGGAACCGACCACCGCTTACGAGTTCTACCCGATAACCGGAATGGAGCCGGACAGGGTATTGCTGCAGGGCGGCGCCGTGGTAAACGGCTCGCTGCTACCTTCAACTTTCCCGGATGCTAAAGAGCTTGCCGCGATAGTCTGTACTATAGGCCCCGGACTGGAAAAACAGGTAACGGAATACAGCCGGGGCGGCGAGACTCTACGCGCGATGCTACTGGATGGTATCGGCAGCGCCGCCGTCGATATTCTGGTCCAGGAAACCTGCCGGTTCTTCTCCGGAGAGGCTTCAAAACGCGGTTTACAGGCGAGCAGCCCCGTTAATCCGGGTATGCCCGGTTTACCCATCACGGAACAGCGGAATCTGCTGGAACTGGCTCATGCCGGTGACATCGGTGTAAGCCTGACATCCTCGGGCGTCATGGTGCCCCGTAAATCGACTTCTATGATAATCGCCACAGGACCGGAGATGAAAACGTGGACGCAGGCGGAAATCTGCGCCCGCTGCAACCTCCGGGAAACCTGCCCGTACACCGTACTGCGTAGTTGATGAAACCAGCTTATCTCTAAAGCATTACGGTGCCGCCGTCGATATAGTAGGTCTGCCCCGTAATGAAATTAGCATCGTCCGATGCCAGAAAGACGGCCGCTCCCACCATATCGGGCGGCTGCGCACGACGGTGCATTGATTGTTCCCCGGTGGCAATCTCGAATATCTGGTCGCTCCCCTGCTGAGCCAAACTGGCTTCGGAAGCCGTGTATCCCGGGGCGATGGCGTTAACATTAATGCCCGATTCACCCAGAGCGTGAGCCAGGGCTTGAGTCATGGTGTAGAGCGCTCCTTTGCCACAGGAATAAGGCAGGAACAATTGAGCTGCGGGGACTTTAGCGATATTGGAGGCAATATTTATAATCTTCCCCTTACCTGCCTTTACCATGATGGGGGCAATCGCTTTACAAACCAGCCAGGTACCCCTG
The DNA here is from genome assembly GCA_030606585.1 of Dehalococcoidales bacterium. Taxonomy (GTDB): domain Bacteria; phylum Chloroflexota; class Dehalococcoidia; order Dehalococcoidales; family RBG-16-60-22; genus JAFGPF01. Next base: position 4,796 of record JAUWGD010000107.1, read on the forward strand.
ACATTAACCGTAAATATCCGGTCCCATTGCTCGGTGGTCCAGGCATCCCATGGGGTAATGTTGAGTCCGCCCCATATGGCAGCGTTATTGACAAGGATATCTACCGTCCCGTACTGCTTCACAGCTTCATCAGCTATTTTCTGGGTGTCGCTTTCCTTAGCGATGTCAGCCTCTACGATGGCTACTTCCGCGCCTTTGGCTTTTGCTTCTTTGACAGTGCCCTCAGCTCTCTTGGGGTTGGTGGTGGTTATAAGTATTTTGGCCCCTTCCTCGGCGAACCGTAAGGCGAAAGCCTTTCCCAGACCACGACTGGCTCCGGTGATGACAACTACCTTACCCTTTATTCCTGATGACATACCTACCTCCTTATATTTTGTACGATTAAAATCCCATATATTATATTACATTTTTTACCATTTTCCTACAGGGTGGTCATACCTGCCAATGTGGCCTGCACGAGCTATATAAAATGATTCTGCTCGAATTCATCCAGGATAGCTTCTACAGCCCACACTGATATTTCTTTAATGGCGCACCCGTCCGATACTTTCAGGTATTCATCCGTCATCTCGGGTATTCTGAAATCCCAGGACTTTCCATAGTGAATTATCTGAATGTCTTTACACAGCTGAGAGCGGTATTTGCCGTCACATTTGTCCATAACGTACCGCCAGACGATGTCCAACCCGTCACCGACGATGCTCATATCCTTTCCCCGAATTCCCCGGGAAACGCCCAGCGACATGCCTATGGCCAGTACGCTGCCGATAATCGCCCCGCAGGTACCATCGGTAGTGACACCGATACCGCCGGTGAGAAGGCACAGGCCGGGGAAAAGCCTGTCTTCCATATCTTCCGTGGCGATTTCCACGCCCCCCCACCTCAGAGCATCAACTATCGCCAGGAAGTCGCACTGGCAACAGCCCGAGTATTTCTTTTCGTACTCTACGGCCAGCTCCCCGGTTTTCCTGATGATTTCCTTTTTTGTCCTGTTAAGCTGAACCATTATTTGCCTGCCTGCGCTCTATTTTATACTTGAGAACCAACTGAATGATACGACCGGCGAAATAACGACGACAAGGTCTTGAAAA
>JAUWGD010000018.1 GCA_030606585.1 Dehalococcoidales bacterium
TGGAGTCCAATTCATCAATCTTTTTCCTTAAATCGTCAAGGTTCATTTTATTACCCTCGGAATCAGGCCCGCCCTCATGGCGAAATCGCAGAGCGTTATCGCCATCATAGCTTCGACTACCGGCACCGCCCTGGGGACGATGCAGACATCATGCCTGCCTTCGATTCTAAGGTCGGTACTTGCCATTTTTTGGATATCAACCGTTGCCTGTTCCCGGGCGATAGAGGATGCAGGCTTGACGGCTACCCTAACCACTAAAGGCATGCCGTTGCTGATGCCGCCGAGAATCCCGCCGGCATTATTGGTCGCCGTGGCTATTTTATTACCCTGAACGATAAACGGGTCATTATTCTCCGAACCCTTTTTACGGGCCACCGCAAAACCGGCGCCGAACTCCACTCCTTTAACCGCGGGGATGGCGAGCAGCGCTTTAGCCAAATCCCCGTCAAGTCTATCAAAAACCGGCTCGCCCAGACCTGCCGGCACATCGCGGGCGATACCTTCGATAATGCCGCCGAGGCTGTCGCCTTCCTGCTTGGTACTGGCGATAAGCCCGGCCATTTTCTTCGAGGCGGAGGGGTCGGCGCAATACAGCGGGTCGGCCCCGGCCTTTTTCTTGATATCATCATATCCCACAGGCCCGGCGGCGATTCCGCCGATTTCCACCGTATGCGCGACTATTTCAACGCCGAGCGTATCCATTAGCTTCCCGGCAACGGCTCCCGCCATAACGAAAGTGGCGGTAATCCTGCCGGAAAATCTGCCCCCACCCCGCCAGTCGTTGAAACCGCCGTATTTAGTATAGGCGGTGTAGTCGGCGTGTCCCGGCCGGAGGCGGTAACGAATATCCGCATAATCGGCATCTTTGATATCCTCATTGGCTATCATCAGGCAAACGGGCGCGCCGGTGGTAAAGCCATCGCTGACCCCGGCCAGAATTTCGACTCTATCTTTCTCCTGCCGGGCGGTCGAGGCCGCACCCCCACCGGCTCTTCGCCTGTCCACTTCTTTCTGTATATCGGTTACAGCAAGGGGCAGACCGGCGGGGCATCCGTCAATAACGACCCCCACACATTTACCGTGGCTCTCGCCGAAGCTGGTTACGGTGAATATACTGCCGATACTATTTTGCATCTATCTCCAGCTCCCCTCCCGCACTTTTCATGACTTCCCAAAAATCCGGGAACGTTTTGGCAACACACTCGGCGCCGTCGACGGTAACACCGCCGAGGGCAGCCCCAAACACGCTGAAAGCCATGGCTATCCGGTGGTCGCCGTAACTATCAATAGTAACGAGTTCCCGCTCTTCTTCAACCTCTTCCTCGGTTTTCTCCTCATCTTCATCTTCCTCGTCATCCTTTTTCGGCTTCGGTGTTTTTAAGCCGACAATAGTAAGGCTGTCCTGGCCTTCGGTTACGGTAACGCCCAGTCTTTCAAGTCCCTCTTTGATAGCGGTGATGCGGTTCGACTCTTTAATACGAGCCCGTTCTATACCGACAAACACGCTGGTGCCTTCGGCCAGGGCTGCCAGCACCGCCATGGTCGGTAAAAGGTCGATACAGTCGGAAAGGTCGGCACGTATCGCCCGCAGGTTACTCTTACTTACGATAACCGAATTGCCGGCTGTTCTGACGGTGGCACCCATGGTGCGCAGGTAGTCCAGTATTACCCGGTCGCCCTGAAGGCTGGACGTGCTCAGGTTTTCCACCGTTATCTCCCCGGAAACCGCCCCAAGTGCCAGGAAATAGGAAGCCGACGACCAGTCGCCCTCAATTTTCAGGCGGGTCGGTTTATATGCCTGGCGACGGACGACGAATCTATCCCACTCGCTACGCACGTCTATACCGAACTTCTTCAGGCACCAGAGTGTCATCAGAACATAAGGTTTCGACGTGAGAGGAGTCGTCATCTTGATACTCACTTCCTCCTTGGCAAAGGGAGCAAGCATTAGCAAAGCCGAGATAAATTGCGAGCTTATATTTCCCGGCAACTCCGTAGGGCCTCCCTTCAGGGTACCGCCTTCGATAATTACCGGAGGTGTCGTTTTGCCTTCCGTGGAGCCTTTTATGCCCAGCTTTTCCAACGCCTCGACAAGTGACCTCATCGGTCTCTTAGAGAGAGAGGGGCCACCGACAATCTTGTGTTTACCGGGAATAAGCGAACATATTGCCATTAAAAATCTCATGGTAGTCGCCGATTCGCCGCAGGGCAATTCTTCGGTCGGCACCCGGAGTTTTCCGCCGGTAACCAGCCACTTATCTTCATCTTTCCGGATTTGTACGCCGATTTTACCAAGGACAGCGACGGCAGCGTTGGTATCCTCACTGACCAGCGGATTCAATATATCACTATCCCCCCGGCTGAGGGCAGCGCATACCAGCGCCCGGATAGTCATGCTCTTGGAGGAAGGGATTTTAACTTTACCCTTGGCTTCGCTTTTCTTAACGGTTACTTTCATTTTCTTTCAATTTCTTAATTATTCTCCCGGCTACCGCGCCAGCACTCATCCCGGAAGTATTTATCATAATATCAGCCGACCGCTTATAGTAAGGCTCGCGGAATTTCAAAAGCTCTTCAATTTGCCGCGCCCGGTCAGGCACAGAAAGCAAAGGCCTCTCATCCGTATCAGCCGACGTACGCTTTATAATTACCTGCGGTGATGCCGTCAGGCAGATGACAACACACTCCTTCCTCAGGCGGTCAATGTTTATTGTATTAAGAACTATACCCCCACCGCAAGTGATAACGGCATTTTTTTTATTGGCGACTTCTCCAGTAGCCTCAATTTCCAGCTCACGGAAACCAATTTCGCCATCCTGCCGGAATATCTCGGGGATGGACTTACCGGCTTTCTTTTCAATTACAGCATCCAGCTCGACGAACTCCTTGCCCATTTTTTCGGCCAGAAGTTTGCCCACCACCGTTTTTCCCGTCCCCATAAAACCTACCAGGGCGACGCTAGTCTTCATGGCTCTCCAGCATTTTTTCAGCTTCCTTCTTCATCAAATCGATTGGAGCCGCCTGCCCGGTCCACATCTCGAAAGCCAGCGCCCCCTGCCAGGCGAGCATATCAATCCCGCTTATCGTCCGAGCGCCGGCCGCTTTGGCTTCGTTGAGCAATCTGGTATTGATGGGATTATAGACTGCATCGAACACAACCATGTCTTTTCTGAGCAATCCTGCGGGAACCGGACTCTTATCGCCGGCGGGACTCATGCCCACGCTGGTAGCGTTAATGAGTATGTCCGCTTTTCGCAGCGCTCCGGCCAGATACTCGTCAAGGAGTTCCAGCACCCGTACCACCCTGCCGAAGTCCTCTCTAATAAGCTCGGCAATATTTTCCGCCCAGTCGAGCTCCTCCTGCCGGTTGAGGATAGTCAGGCTGAGAACTTTATCCGCCAGGATATAGGTAACTGCCCTGGCGGCACCACCGGCGCCCAGAACAACAACATTCTTACCCCCCGGCTCAATTCCCCATCCCAGCAAGGCCTTCAAAAAACCATCGGCATCGGTATTATATCCGCGTAACTCTCCGTCAGTGTTCACCACGGTATTGACCGCGCCGATTTTCTCAGCCATGGGGTCGAGACCGTCCAGCATGGGAATAACCGTCACCTTGTGGGGTATGGTGACATTGAAACCGCATACATTCAGGGCACGCAGGCCGTTGACAGCCGACTCCAGCTGTTCCGGGGACACGCGGAAGGGAATATAGATGTAGTCCAGCCCCAGCTTTTTATAGGCGGCGTTGTGCATCACCGGCGACATGGTATGCTCGACGGGGTCGCCGATAAGCGCGCAGATTTTCGTTTTTCCAGATATATCTCTATCTGACATCTTCGAGCATTCCGTAAATCTTTCTTAAATTTTCTACCGTTATCTGCCCGTCAGCCGATTCGCTGCCTTCTTCAATCGAAGCATAGGTGAAGTAACCGCCGACCAGCGGGCAGAGTACCCGTGATATTTGCCCCGCGTTGCCCATGGCGAAGGAGACCACCTTTATCTGCGGAAACCCGGATATAAGCTGCAAAACAGCTAAATTATCCGCGAAAGTACGGGCGGTAGTAATCACCTTGCAGGTAGCGGCGCCGGCGGCCAGTTGCTTATTAACAATTTCTCTCATTTCCTCCAGTGGGAGCGTTTTCTTAAGATTGTGATAGGAAATCAAACACTCGGCTTTGCCCTTAATATCCGCAACCAGTTTCTCAACTCCCGGCGTGCCGAGCTCTATATCGACGATTGTTGCCCCAAGGTCGATAGCGCTGAGAAGTATCTGAACTCTTTCCGATTCATCACCTCTCCAGTCGCCGCCCTCGTCAGCCCGGCGGTTGCAGGCCAGCCACGGTTTACTCAGATTCTTGGCTACCTCCTGCCAGCCATCGCCGATAAGGTCGATACGCAGCTCGAAAAGGTCGACCAGCGACTCGACTTTTTTTACAGCTTCCAGGTCGTTATTTACGATAGAGGCGCATATTTTGGGTTTATCCCCAGCCAACCAGCACCTCCTCCACCAGAGCCGGGTCAACTTCGTCGCTGACAAAGGCGTTACCGATTGACCTGAGCAGGACGAACCTTATCCTGTCCTGCAATACCTTCTTGTCGTGCTGCATAGCCTCCCATACCGCCTCTTTATCCATGTCCGGCATTTCCGTGGGGAGTCCGGCTTTCTCGATAATTCTCTCCAGCTTGACGATATCAACCTCATCGAGTATCTCCATCCGACTGGATATTTTAGCCGCCGCCATCATTCCGATAGCTACGGCCTGACCGTGTTTAAGCTCATAATTAGAGACGGCCTCTATAGCGTGCCCGATGGTATGACCGTAGTTCAGAATACCCCGCAGGCCTTCTTCTCTTTCGTCCCTCTCCACTATCTCGGCTTTGATTCTGGCCGTCTCCAGAACTAAAGTCTCCAGCACCGCGGGGTGATATTGCAGCACTTTATTCATGTTAATATCCAAGAAGTTAAAGAAGCTCTTGTTCCTGATAGCGGCGCTCTTAATAACCTCGGCCAGTCCGTTGGCAAGTTCTATTTCCGGGAGTGTCTGCAGCGTATCAATATCAGCCACGACCATTTTCGGCTGATAAAATACGCCGATAATGTTCTTTAACTGTCCCTGGTCGACGGCCGTCTTCCCGCCGATACTGCTATCGACCTGCGCCAGCAGGGTTGTCGGCACCTGTATCAACGGCACCCCCCGCATGTAAGTAGCCGCCACGAAACCGGCCAAGTCGCCGATTACCCCTCCCCCCAGAGCCAGGACAGGAGTCGTCCTTTCTACATAGGCTTCAGTCAGGTCATCATAGAGCCTGCTGGCGGTTTCCAGGGATTTTCGCTCTTCCCCCGAGGGCACCTCCAGAATAGTCACATCGAACCCGGCATTGGCCAGACCCCTCTCGACGACCTCTGCGTAAAGGCCCTCCACGGTGGTATCGGTGATAATAACCGCTTTTCCGGAAAAATCTCTCTCTTTCAGCCAGAGCCCTATCCGCGCCAGCAATCCGGTCCCGACACGTATCTCATAGCTGCCAGTGCCGAGTTCAACTTTTAGTTTTTTCATTTAAGCCATTTTACCTCTACTTACATCAGCATGCAATAACGGCGAAGCGTGAATTATGAACATATTTATGGTTATTTTTCTATTTATATGGGATACAGACTGATTTATTCACGGATTCCCTGGTAAAAATGTTGACATATAGTACTGATTTGTGTTAAATTTATTACTTAGTGCTCAGAATTCAGTAATAGTGGATAGATTGAGCAATAATACCTCGGTCTGTCACTAGAATTCTAGAATGGATGGGCTACCGGCTCATCCATTGCAATTGTAGGGGGGACAGGAGGGAGACAATGCCAACAATAAATCAACTGGTTCGCAAGGGGCGCCGCAAGGCCTCCAAGAAGGACAAGACGCCGGCACTGGGGTACACCTATAATGCCCTGAAGAACAGGGTACACATGGGTAAGAGCTGCCCGCAGAAGCGCGGTGTCTGCGTACAGGTAAAGACGACGACTCCCAAGAAGCCCAATTCCGCCCTGCGCAAGATAGCCAGGGTAAGGCTGACCAACCATATGGAAGTCACCGCCTATATACCCGGTGAAGGACACGAATTGCAGGAGCACTCGGTAGTTCTGATTCGCGGCGGCCGCGTTAAAGACCTGCCCGGCGTCCGCTATCACATCGTCCGGGGGGCGTTGGATACCACCGGCGTTGCCGACCGAAAGCAGGGCCGCAGCAAATACGGGACCAAGAGAGCTAAAGAAAGGACCGAAACTACTTAGTCCGAGGGAATGCCATGCCGAGAAGAGCCAGAGCAGAAAAAAGAGAAGTCAATCCCGACGCTAAATACCGCAGCACCACCGTATCCCAGCTAATTGTGAAGGTTATGCAGCGCGGGAAAAAGAGAACCGCCGAGAAAATCGTCTACGGCGCTCTTGAGAAGCTGGGTCAGCAGGTATCTAAAGACCCGGTGGCGGCACTGGAACAGGCGGTTAGAAACGCCACGCCGCTTCTTCAGGTCAAGCCCAGGCGTGTCGGCGGTGCCACTTATCAGGTACCGGTGGAAGTCCAGCCCAACCGCGGACTCTTCCTGGCCCTTACATGGCTGGTGAACTCCGCCCGCGCCCGAAAGGGCAAGGCAATGATGGAGAAACTGTCCGAGGAACTTTCCGATGCCTTCCAGGGGCAGGGAACAACAATTAAAAGACGTGAAGACACACATAGAATGGCCGAGGCTAACAGGGCCTTTGCTCACTATAGATGGTAAGGGGATTATTGATAACTAGCAGTGTTAAATCAAAAAAACCAGTAACGGCGGGAGAGAATAAAGTGGCCAGGGTTTTTCCTCTGGAGGAAATCCGTAATATAGGGATTATCGCCCACATCGATGCCGGTAAGACCACCGTCACCGAGAGGATACTCTATTATACCGGGCGCACCTATAAAATCGGCGAGGTACACGAAGGCACCGCCGTCATGGACTGGATGGAACAGGAAAGAGAGCGCGGTATCACCATCACGGCAGCGGCAACTACCTGTTACTGGCGGGAGCAGCGTATCAATATCATCGACACGCCGGGACATGTGGACTTTACCGCCGAGGTAGAGCGTAGTCTCAGGGTACTCGATGGAGGGGTTGTCGTGTTCGACGCCGTGGCCGGCGTCGAGGCGCAGTCGGAGACGGTCTGGAGACAGGCCAACGGATATGAGGTACCCAGAATCTGCTTTATCAACAAGATGGACCGCATCGGCGCCAATTTCAACCGGACGCTCTCCATGATTGAGACGCGGCTGGGGGCGAATCCCCTGCCGATACATCTTCCCTTGAGTGCAGAGGACTCTTTCCGGGATGTTATTGACCTCGTCGAAAACAAGGCCTGGCGTTTTACGAACGACCCGGACAGCGGCCCGGAAGAGATACCCGTTCCGGACTCGGAAAAAGGCAAAATGGCCGAACACCGCCAGGCGCTGATAGCCAAACTTGCCGAACATGACGATATTATGATGATAGCCTATATTGAGGGAGACGAAATTAAGCCCTCTGAATTAAAGCAAGCGCTGAGACGGGTCACTCTTAAAAACCAGGGAGTACCCGTTCTTTGCGGCAGCGCCCTGAAGAACATGGGCGTTCTGCTCCTCCTCGATGCCATCGTTGACTACCTCCCCTCGCCACTGGAAGTACCCCCGGTAAACGGCGTGGAAAGCAGGACCGGCAAGAAAACCACCCGTGAACCCAGCGACGACGCCCCCTTTTCCGCGCTGGCATTTAAAGTTGTCACCGACCCGTTTGTGGGTCGGCTCGTTTATTTTAGGGTCTATTCGGGTAAGGTCAAGGTGGGGGCGCAGATTTTTAATCCCATCAGAGGACGGTCGGAACGCATCGGCCGTCTTTTATTGATGCACGCCAACCACCGCGAGGATGTCGAAGTGGCCGATACCGGGGCGATTGCCGCTACGCTGGGACTGAAAAATACCTTCACCGGCGATACTCTCTGCGATTCTTCCAAAGCGGTGCTTCTGGAATCCATCAAATTCCCCGAGCCCGTTATATCCGTAGCTATTGAGCCCAAGACCAGGTCTGACCAGGAAAGACTGGGTGAATCCCTGCAGAAGCTAACCGAAGAAGACCCCACTTTCAAGGTGGCCTATAACGAAGAAACCGGGCAGACCATTGTCTCGGGCATGGGTGAGCTTCACCTCGAGGTAATCGTCAGCCGGCTCATCAGCGAATTCAGGGTTGGCGTAAAGGTAGGCCGACCGCGCGTCGCCTATAAAGAGACAATTACCGAGCCGGTAAAGATAGAGGGCAAGTTCGTACGGCAGAGCGGCGGCCGCGGTCAGTACGGTCATGTTAATATCGAGCTTGAGCCACTGGAACGCGGCAAAAACTTCGAGTTCGTCGATGCTATCAAAGGCGGCACCATACCCCGGCAATACATACCGCCGGTGCAAACCGGGATTAAAGAGGCCATGGAGACCGGCGTTATCGCCGGTTACCCGGTAGTTGATATCAAGGCCACTCTCTACGACGGCAGCTACCACGAGGTCGATTCCTCAGAGATAGCCTTTAAGATGGCCGGTTCGATAGCGCTGAGAGACGGCGTCAAGAAGGGCAAACCCATCCTTCTCGAGCCTATTATGAATTTAGAGGTCGTGGCGCCGGAGCAATTCCTCGGGGATATTATCGGCGACCTCAATTCCAAGAGGGGGCACATCAGCAAGGTCGATACGCAGGGAGAAATGTATATTATCCACAGCCTGATACCCATGGCCGAATCTTTCGGCTATGCCACCAGTCTGCGGTCACTCACCCAGGGCAGGGCGACGCACTCCCTGGAATTTCATAGCTACGAACAAGTACCGGCTGAAATAAAAGACGAAATCGTCGAAAAAGCTATAGGCAGGAAACATGGCTAAACAGAAAATCCGTATCAAACTAAAGGGGTTCGACCACAGTGTGGTAGACCAGTCAGCGCGGCAGATTCTGGAAGCGGTAGAAAGCACCGGCGCCGTGGCCGTCGGGCCGGTACCGCTGCCGACGCGCATCCAGAAATTCAGCGTTATCCGCTCTCCTTTTATCGACAAAGACTCGCAGGAGCAGTTTGAGATACGCACCCACAAGCGTCTCATCGATATTATCGAGTCGACTTCCAAGACAATTGACGCCCTGACCAAGCTGAATCTACCATCGGGAGTGGAAATAGATATCAAGCTTTAAGACCCCTTGAGTTGGTGAAGTTATGACTGAAGGAATTATAGGAAAGAAGCTGGGTATGACCCAGGTTTTTGTTGAAGGCGGCAAGGCCGAGGCGATAACCGCCATCGAGGCCGGCCCCTGCACGATTATGCAGGTAAAAACCGTGGAAAAAGAAGGGTACAGCGCTGCCAAGCTCGGTTTTGGCGAGGCGAAAAAGGCGAAGTCCGGCAAGCGCGGTAAAGCCAAGGAGAAAGAAACAACGAAATTTAAATATTTAAGAGAATTTGGACTTGACGAGAGCCAGCCGGTTGAGGCCGGCCAGACGGTTGATGTCAGTCTGTTTAAAGCGGGAGACTCGGTGGATATTACCGGCACGTCCAAGGGCAAGGGTTTTGCCGGCACGGTGAAACGCCATCACTTCAAAGGCGGCCCCAAGACGCATGGCCAGTCCGACCGCCACCGCGCCCCCGGCTCAATCGGCTCCGGAACCTCGCCCGGTCGGGTCTACAAGGGCATGCGCATGTCCGGGCACATGGGAAGCCGGCGCGTAACCGCCAGCAACCTCGAGGTACTTGAGGCAGACCCGGCACGCAACCTGCTCCTGGTCAAGGGAGCCGTACCCGGTGCCGCCAACAGCCTGCTACTGATACGAAAGTCCAAGAGAGGGAAGAAATAAGGTGAAGGTCCCGGTTTATAACCTCTCCGGAGAGGAAGTCCGGCAGATTGAAGTGAGCGACGCGGTCTTCGCCGTGCCGTTTAACGAGGCCGTGGTGCACCAGGTAATGGTGGGACTGCAGGCTAATGCCCGCCAGGGAACAGCTTCAACCAAGACAAGGGCCAACGTTCACGGCAGTACCCGCAAGCTGTACCGCCAGAAGGGCACCGGCTACGCCCGTACGGGGAGCAAGAAAAACCCGTTACGCCGCGGCGGCGGTATCACCTTCGGGCCTCACCCGAGGGACTTCCGTCAGGACATACCCAAGAAAATACGCCGCCTGGCCCTGAAATGCGTCCTTTCCGCCAAGGCCGGCGACGGCGAGTTGAAAGTACTGGAGGGATTCGACTTAACCGAGCCCAAGACTAGGAAAATGGCCGAAATTCTGGCGGCTCTCGGAATAGACTCTTCGGCTCTCATCGTTACCCCGGGACCGGAAGAGAACGTTATAAAATCGGCCCGCAACATACCTCAAATCAAGACGATGCCGGCCAATGTGCTTAATATACTGGATATACTTGCCTGTAAAACGCTGCTGATGACCGAGGCTGCGGTGCGGGTAGCGGAAAAATTATGGGGCAACGGATTAACACAAGGGGGAGAAAATGCATCTGTACGAGGTGCTGCGCCGTCCGGTGATAACCGAAAAAAGCACCGTACTCCAGGTACAAAGTAAATACGCCTTCGAGATAGCCTCCGGAGCTAACAAGCCCATGATAAAGGAGGCTGTGGAAAAGGCTTTCAAGGTAAAGGTAACCGGGGTTAACGTCGTTACCATGCCGTCCAAGATGCGCCGGGTGGGGCGAAGGCATGTACTGACGCGACCCTGGAAAAAAGCGATTGTCACCCTCCAGCCGGGAGACAAGATAGAATTCTTTGAAGGTGTTTAGAATGAAGGGGGAAGCTGAGTGGCACTAAAGATATATCGTCCGACCTCCCCGGGCCGACGGGGCATGAGTGGCTATACCTTCGACGAGATAACCAAGAGCAAGCCGGAGAAATCGCTGCTTCTGCCCAAGAAGAAACAGGCGGGACGTAATTTCCGCGGCAAGATAACCGTGCGTCACCGGGGCGGCGGTGAAAAACGCCGACTGCGCATAATAGACTTTAAGCGGGATAAGATAGATATTCCCGGTCGCGTAGCCGCAATTGAATACGACCCCAATCGCTCGTCACGTATCGCCCTTATTTTCTACGTGGACGGGGAAAAGCGCTATATACTGGCTCCGGTGGGTTTGAACGTAGATGATATGATTATGTCCGGCAACAATGCCGAAATAAAACCGGGAAATACCCTGCCGATGAAGCAGATGCCATCGGGTACGGAGATACATAATATCGAAATGGTACCCGGCAAAGGCGGGCAGATGGTACGCAGCGCCGGGGCATCGGCACAGCTGATGGCCAAGGAGGACAAATACGTTTTGCTTCGCCTTCCGTCCGGCGAGCTACGCCGCGTCCGCAGCGAATGCATGGCGACCATCGGCCAGATAGGAAACGTGGAACATCAGAATATCAGCCTGGGTAAGGCAGGCCGCAAGAGGCATATGGGGTGGCGGCCTACGGTAAGGGGCTCCGCCATGAGCCCGCGCGACCATCCTCACGGGGGTGGCGAAGGCCGTTCACCGATTGGTATGCCCGGGCCGAAGACACCCTGGGGTAAACCGGCCCTGGGTTATAAAACACGCAAGCCGAAGGCTTCCGACCGGATGATTGTTAAACGTAGAGGAAAATAGGCGGATAGAGAGGTAATATGTCAAGGTCAACGAAAAAGGGACCGGCTGTTGACGTAAAGCTGGAAAAGAAAATAGATGCCGCGATACGCTCGGGCCAGAAAACGGTAATAAAGACCTGGGCGCGGTCATCAACTATTCTGCCGCAGATGGTAGGACTTACCATCGGTGTCCACGATGGCCGGAGACACGTGCCCATTTATGTCAATGAGAATATGGTCGGCCACAAACTGGGTGAGTTTGCCAATACGCGCACCTTCAGAGGGCACGTCGCCAGGTCGGAGAAAGTTTCCCAGGTGAGAAGGAGATAACAGGTACGGAGTTACCTGAAACAGGTGTAAGATAAAGTGGAAGTTAAAGCCGTAGCGAAAAATACAGGAATACCAGCCGCCAAGGTGCGTCCGCTGGTGGATATGGTGCGGGGTAAGAAAGTAGACGAAGCGCTGACATTGCTCCGGTTTACGCCGACGCCTAAAGCGAAGGTTGTAGCCAAAGTAGTGCAGTCGGCGGCGGCGAACGCCGAAAACAACTTTCAGATAGACCCCGCCGATTTAAAGGTTGTCAGCATCTATGTGGATGAAGCGCGCAGTATGCGCAGGTTCCGGCCGCGGTCGAGGGGGCGAGTAAGCCCAATCCGGAGACATTCCAGCCACATTACAGTCATCGTTGCTGAGGGGGAGGGTTAATTGGGTCATAAAGTTCACCCGATAGGTTTCAGACTGGGGATTATCAAAGACTGGCAGTCAAAGTGGTATAGTGAAACGCATTATGCCGAGTTCGTGCTGGAAGATAAAAAGCTCCGGGAGGAAATAAAAAATAAATATCCCGAAGCCGCCATCTCTCTGATAGAAATCGACCGCCAGGCCAAGGATGTGACTATTTCGCTATATACTGCCCGACCCGGCATCGTCATCGGAAGAGGCGGACAGAGGGTCGATGAAATGAGGCAGCACCTCGAGGGACTCATCGGGAAGAGAATTAGATTAAATATCCAGGAGGTACGCCAGCCGGAACTGGATGCATACCTGGTAGCAAGGTCGGTAGCCGAGCAGATTGAACGTCGCGTAGCCTACCGTCGGGCCATGAAACAGGCTATCTTCCGCACCATTCAGGCAGGAGCCAAAGGAATAAAGGTCAGCTGTGCCGGCAGGTTGGGGAACTCTGAGATTGCCCGCCGCCAGACCTCGCATCAGGGGCAGGTACCCCTCCATACGCTGCGGGCTGATATTGATTATGGTTTCACCGAAGCACGTACCACGCTGGGCCGTATCGGCGTTAAGGTCTGGATATACAAGGGGCAGATACTGCCCGAACTGAAGGTGACAGAGGTCGAAGAGAAACCGGAGGAGGCAGCTCCCGAGGAGACTCCTACCGCCGAGACAGCAGAAAAACCAACCGAGGTAGTAGCCGAAGCGGCCCCGGCTGAAAAACCGGAAGAAGCACCCGCCGAGGTGGTAGCCGAAGCGGTAGCCGAAGCAGCCCCGGCCGAAAAACCGGAAGAAGCACCCGCCGAAGCGGCCCCGGCTGAAAAACCGGAAGAAGCACCCGCCGAAGCGGTAGCCGAAGCAGCCCCGGCCGCCGGGGTAGAAGAAAAACCGGCCAAACCCAAGGTAAAGAAGGCTACCAAGGCGAAGGCGGAAGTCAAGGCAACCGGAGAAAAGGTAACTAAAGAAGAAAAACCAGCCAAGCCAAAGGCAAAGAAGGCTACCAAGGCGAAGGCGGAAGTCAAGGCAACCGGAGAAAAGGTAACTAAAGAAGAAAAACCGGCCAAACCCAAGGTAAAGAAGGCTACCAAGGCGAAGGCGGAAGTCAAGGCAACCAAAGAAAAGGCAACTAAAGAAGAAAAACCGGCCAAGCCAAAGGCAAAGAAGGCAACCAGGGCAAAAGCTGAAAAACCAGTTCCAGATGTAAAGCAGGATACAGAGCCAGCCAGTACAGAGGAGGAAAAATCCGAGGATGCAGCAGCCTAAGCGTGTAAAATACCGAAAGGCACAGAGGGGACGCCGCCGTGGCAAAGCCAATTCGGGCAATGTTATCGGCTTTGGCGATTTCGGTCTCCAGGCACTGGAATCGGCCTGGTTAACCAGCGCCCAGATTGAGGCGGCCCGGCGTGCCATTACCCACCATATAAAGCGTGGCGGCAAGGTCTGGATACGCATTTTCCCGGACAAACCGGTCAGCAAAAAGGCGGCAGAGACCCGCATGGGCAGCGGCAAAGGCGCCCCGGACCACTGGGTAGCCGTGGTCAGAGCCGGCAAAATTATATTTGAGATGGCGGGAGTCGGTGAAAAGGTAGCCAAAGAGGCGATACGCCTGGCTGCACACAAACTGCCGCTGAAGACCAGGTTTATATTAAGAGAAAGCGTCACCGTGAGTGGTGACTCGGCAAAGTAGGGAGTAAGTACGTTGAAACTGGAGGAATTCAGAAACCTCAGCACCGAAGATTTAGAAAAGCAACTGGAAGAAACTCACGAGGAGCTTTTCAACCTGCGTTTTCGCCTGGCCACCAAGCAACTGGTGAACCACCGCGAAGTACGCAGAGTGAAGAGGAAGGTAGCCCGACTTAAAACCCTGCTCACGGAAAGAGAACTGGGTATAAGGTAGGTTAGGATATCATGGAAGAAAAACGCAAGACCAGGTTCGGCAAGGTCGTGAGCGAAAAAATGGACAAGACTGTGGTCGTCGCCGTGGATACGCCCAAGCGCCACCGACTGTACAAAAAGACTATCAGGAGAGTCGTTAAATACTACGCCCACGATGAAAAGAACCAGAGTAAAGTCGGCGACACGGTGAGGATTGTGGAAACCCGCCCCACCTCCAAATTAAAGAGATGGAGAGTGGCGGAGATATTAACCAAGGGAGAAGTAGCGGATATCAAACCGCAGGAGATAACAAACTAGGATTTCGGTGAAACAGACATGATTCAGATGCAGTCCAGGCTTAAGGTAGCCGATAACACCGGTGCCCGCGAAATCATGTGCATTAACGTGCTCGGCGGTACCCGGAGGAGGTATGCCCGTGTTGGAGATATTATCGTTGCTTCCGTCAAACGTGCTATACCGAACGCCGGCACCAAAAAGGGTGATGTCGTGAGGGCTGTCGTCGTTCGTACGGCTCATCCTCACCGGCGCCCGGACGGCTCGTATATTAAATTCGATGAAAATGCAGCGGTGATTCTGACGGATAAAAATGAACCCAAAGGTACCCGCATCTTCGGTCCGGTAGCCAGGGAACTGCGGGACAAGAACTATACCAAGATAATTTCTCTGGCGCCGGAGGTATTATAAAGGCAGAAATATTATGAAAATCAGGAAAGACGATACCGTACTGGTTATCAAGGGGAAGGACCGGGGCAAAAAGGGGAAAGTGCGCTTTTCCCGTCCCAAGAAAAAGCAGGTAATAATCGAAGGTATTAATTTTATAAAAAAGCACTCCAAAGCCAGGGGTGCCGTAAAGCAGGCCGGCATTATAGACCTGGAAGCGCCGGTAAATATCGCCAATGTCATGCTGCTCTGCGATAAATGCAACAAGCCGGGGCGTATCGGCTTCCAGAAGCTGGAAGACGGCCGGAGGGTAAGAATCTGCCGCGCCTGCGGCGAGGTGATTGAGTAAATGGCCAGACTGAAAGAAAGATACCGCGAAGAGGTTGTACCCCACCTGATGGAAATATGCGGTTACAAGAATATCATGCAGGTGCCCCGCCTCGAGAAGGTGGTGCTTAATATAGGCGTGGGTGAAGCTATCGCCAATGCTAAATCGCTGGAAGCAGCGGAGCAGGACCTGGTAGCTATCGCCGGACAACACGTCGTAACCACCCGCGCCAAGAAGTCCATCGCCGCTTTCCGGTTGAGGACGGGGATGCCTATCGGCCTGAAGGTAACGCTGCGGGGCGAACGAATGTATGATTTCTTTGATAAGCTGGTCAATGCAGTCCTTCCCCGTATGCACGATTTCCAGGGAGTTTCCCCGGACTCCTTTGACGGCCGCGGTAATTACACACTGGGGCTCCGGGAACAGATACTATTTCCGGAAATCGACTATGACAAGATTGATAAGGTGAGAGGAATGGAAATATCCATCATCACCACCGCTGAGACAGACGAGGACGGCAGGCACCTGCTCGAACAGATGGGAATGCCCTTCGCCAAGGATGGAGTGAGTTAATTATGGCCAAGAAGTCGATGGTAGCCAAGGCTGGACGAACGCCCAAATACCCGGTACGGCAGTATAACCGGTGTAAACTGTGCGGACGGCCCCGCGCCTATATACGCAAGTTCGGCGTGTGCCGGATATGCTTCCGTGCACTGGCGCTGGAAGCCCATTTGCCGGGAGTAAGAAAATCTAGCTGGTAATTTTAAAAAGGAAAGTAATAGGTATGACAGTCACAGACCCAATCGCTGATATGCTAACCCGAATAAGAAATGCCCTTATGGTACGGCATGATAGCGTGCTGGTACCTGCCTCCAAGATAAAACTTTCGATAGCCAGAATCCTCAAGGAGGAGGGTTTTATTACCGATTATGAGGTAGTCAAGGGCAAGCCGCACCGGGTTATTAAAATACAACTCCGGTATCTGGATGATAATATCCCGGCCATTTCCGGATTAAAGCGTGTCAGCAAGTCGGGATTGAGAGTATACGTGCAGAAGAGGGAAATCCCGCGTGTATACGGGGGGCTGGGCATTGCTATTATCTCTACTTCCAGCGGTCTCAGAACGGGACGGCAAGCCTGGCACCAGAATTCCGGCGGCGAATTATTATGTTATATATGGTAAACCATTTCTGGAGTGATAGATGTCTAGAGTAGGAAGAACGCCGATAGCCGTACCGACAGGAGTGACGGTTGATATTAAGGGAGAGAGTGTTACCGTAAAGGGTCCCAAAGGGGAACTCAGCCGCTCTCTTTCCACCGAGATGCTCATCAACCTTGAGGGCGACACCCTGACCGTGACCCGGCCGAGTGAGAGCAAGAAGCACCGGGCGTTTCACGGGCTGACGCGGAGCCTCCTGGCGAATATGGTGGAGGGCGTCTCCAAAGGCTTTGAGAAGACGCTGGAAATAGTCGGCGTGGGCTATCGTGCCGAGAAGGTCGGCGAAAAACTGGTGCTCCGCATCGGCTTTTCTCACACGGTAGAGGTAACACCCCTGCCGGGGATAACACTATCCGTGGAAGGAAACAATCGTATTAAGGTCAATGGCATTAACAAAGAAGACGTCGGCGAGATGGCGGCGGAAATCAAGGCTATCCGTCCCCCCGATGCCTATAAGGGCAAGGGCATCAGATACGCCGGAGAAGTGATTCATCTGAAACCGGGTAAAGCCGGTAAGGTCATTGGCGGGTAGTAATTATGAGTAAATCAACCACCAGAGAAGCACGTAGCAGAAGACATTACAGGGTAAGGCAGAAGGTAAACGGCAATAATTCCAGGCCGCGCCTGTGCGTTTTCCGCAGCCTGAACCATATTTACGCCCAGGTGATTGACGATTCACAGGGGCATACGCTGGTCTCCGCCTCTTCTCTCGACGCGGATATTAAGAGCGATTTGAAAGGAAAATCAAAGACCGAAAGAGCTGGAATAGTCGGTTCGCTGCTGGCCAAACGCGCCACCGGTAAAAAAATCAGCCAGATAGCTTTTGACCGCGGTGGCTTTAAGTATCACGGCAGGGTAAAAGCGCTGGCGGAGGCAGCCCGGAAGGGTGGACTTAAGTTCTAAGAGAGGACGATGCAGGTCTGATGAAACAACCAATAAGCCGGATTGACCCGGTCGATTTAAACCTGAACGATAAACTTATCGACGTTAACCGCGTTGCCAAGGTGATGAAGGGCGGCAAACGGCTTCGTTTCAGCGCCCTGGTGGTAACCGGCGACGGCGAGGGATACGTCGGCCTGGGCATCGGCAAGGCTAACGAAGTGCCCGCCGCCATAAGCAAAGGCGGGGCCAAGGCCAGGAAGAATTTAATCAAGGTGCCATTGATCGGAAATACCATTCCGCATGAAATCACGGCAAACTTCGGGGCTGCCAGGGTCCTCTTGAAACCGGCGGCGCCGGGCACGGGCGTGATAGCGGGCGGCAGCGTCCGGGCGGTACTGGAAGCCGCGGGAATTAAGGATATACTGACGAAATCACTCGGCACGTCCAACCATATTAACGTCGCCAAGGCCACCATACAGGCTTTAAGCGAATTGAAAATCCCGAAAGATGAGATAGCCAAACGCAAGGCGATCTTTAACACGGAAGAGGCGGCACCCGGTGAGTAAATTGAGAGTTACCTGGATTAAAAGCGGCATCGGCTATGAGGCAAGCCAGAAGAGAACCCTGAGATCGCTGGGTTTTCACCGGCTGAACCAGAGCGTTGTCCATGAAGATACAAACTCTATTCGAGGCATGATTAACAAGGTAAGACACCTGGTAAAAGTGGAGGAAGAGATTGGTCAGACAGAATAATATCGCGCCGGCACCGGGTTCCAGACGCGCCAGCAAGCGGGTAGGCCGCGGCGACGGCAGCGGACACGGCACCTATTCCGGACGCGGCTGCAAGGGGCAAAAATCACGAGCCGGCTACAAGATGCGTCCCGGCTTCGAGGGCGGCCAGCTGCCTTTAATCAAGCGCCTGCCCAGGAAGCGCGG
>JAUWGD010000076.1 GCA_030606585.1 Dehalococcoidales bacterium
TGGGCAGGCAGGCCACCCCCGCGATGAACTTATCCGGGTACCTGTCCAGAAGCTCGGCGAGTTCCTCGTTGGCGATTTTCGCCAGTTCGATAGCGTCGGCCTTCTTCGCGAATGTTTCCAGGGGGATATTGGCCACGGTCAGTACCTGCAATACATCCGGGTACCGGTTCATCAGCCGCAATCTCACCTCAAGGTCAACGACGGCGACGCTGCGGTACTCTATTCGCTGCTTGACGGCCGGGTTTTTCTTTGCGTAAAGCTCGGTGTATTTCTTGGTCATGATGTGGGAATATATGTCTATTTTCATATTGCGACTCCTCCCAATGCGTTTATCATTATCTCTTGCTTAGTTTGTTCAGGGATTCCCAAAATCCCGGGCTAATTCTTCAAATATTTTTTTACGTCGCGTCAGAAACTGTTCCCTGGTGTCATCTGTATATGCGGGAAGCACCCATTCCATCTTCTCCAGATTTCGGGTTATTACGGGTATCCGGTCATACGGTATGGAGAATAGAAGCAATCCTTCAGGATATACCCTTCTTCCTTTCAAGCCAAGGGTCAGCCCGGTGGTTACGTAATTGACCTGGCCGCTCAGGTACGGATAAGCGAAAAGGTAAGAGCAGGCGCCACCCGAAATTGCCTTGCTGGACCATATTTCTCCGGTCGAATAGCTCAGAGCCCTCAGCACGATTTCCGCCTGGCTTACAGTGGCCACAAGAAACAGGAGGTCGGGCTCGAAATCAATTTGTTCCAGCGGGGAAAAGATAACGTAATTTATGTTGCCCGGGGGCATTTTCGGTGAATCCGCGACCAGCCTTTCGTTAACGCGTGCTTCTTGATAGAGGCCCCATTTGACTCCCAGTTCCCCGCCTCCTGCGTGCAGCGAAGGGGCAACCATTCCCAGTATCATTGCCCCGGCGCAGTCCTCATTATCTTTGTCAATGTAAAACGATGTCCCCCTTTGCTGGGCTTCATTAATCATCTCGCATAAAGCCATGCTCTTGTCCAGCTGTTCCATGCCTTCCGGTCTGCTGGGCAGGAACTTGACACCCACGGGTGGTCTCTCGAAGTTGAATTTTTTATAAATTGACAGATCAGTTTGAAGCGGTTTCATGGTAACCTCCTAAAAAAGTATATTATCGGGAATTCCCCATTTCAACCAGTGATTATCTACCCCGTTACCTCATGGTTCACCTCTAATGTAGTATTCACAGCATACGGTTGTCAATTTACCTCACGGAGCCGTATCATCAGGCAAAGGGCTGACACCTCTCTCAAACGCCACGCCGACTTGAAGTTTATCGTAGCCGATGCCATAATTCACGGTAATGGACATGGAGAACGTCGCCCATGTAATCGCTTTTGTGGGCATACTGGTATTCCTGGCGCACCTTTTCACCGGTATCTTCAGCCGCACCAGGATTCCCGACGTTATGCTACTGATTATCATAGGAATCTGTGTCGGTCCCTTACTACTTGACCTGACATCACCGGAGGAATTCGGGGTGGTGGGGCCTGTCTTTACCACCATCACCCTGATTATCATACTTTTTGAGAGCGGCCTTGCCCTGAGATTGAGTATGCTGCGGGCGGCGCTGGGTGGGGCGATGGCTCTGGCTCCCTTAAGCTTCTTTTCGACGATGGCCGTCGTGGCCGGATTCGCTATCTGGCTTACCGACCTTGAAGTACTGCCGGCCTTCATCCTGGGGGCGATTGTCGGCTCGACCTCGGAGACGGTCGTCATACCTCTGATCAGGCAGCTTAAAATCAAAGAGGAGACCAAGACTCTGCTTTCGGTGGAATCATCGGTTAATGACGTACTCAGCATCGTGATTACCGTGGCGCTGGTTCAGGCATATGTGGGGGGAGGAAAATTCGAAATCGCTTCGATTTCGGGCAACCTGATTGCTTCATTTTTAGTTGCGCTGGTATTCGGGATTATCGGCGCTCTTGTCTGGTCAGTCCTGCTTAATAAAATACGCGCCTTGAAAAACGCCATATTCACGACGCCGGCTTTTGTCTTCGTAATCTATGGTCTTGTGGAATATTTTGGATTCAGCGGAGCCATTGCCGCCCTGGCTTTCGGTATTACCATCGGCAATATCGAGACAATACGTATCCCAATTTTTAAAACGCTGACAGTAAAAAAAGCTGTCGGTCTTAATGAGACGGAAAAGTTATTCTTCAGTGAAGTGGCCTTCCTGCTCAAGACCTTTTTCTTTATCTACCTCGGCATCTCCCTGGAGCTTATCAGCGGCTGGTTTATCATTGTCGCCCTGATACTTACGGCGGTGGCCTTTGTCCTGCGCATACCTGCGGTCAAGCTGTCGATACGACAGGCCGTGGGACCTAAAGACCTCTCTGTCATGGCGGTCATGGTGCCGAAAGGCCTGGCCGCGGTGGTGCTGGCCAGCATACCGTTACAGCAGGGGGTAGCCGGCGGGGAAATAATTAAAAATATTACCTACGGGGTAGTTCTTTTCAGCATCGTGATTACCTCGATACTGGTGCTCCTGCTGGAGAAGACGAGACTGCCGGACGTCTATGCCTGGGTATTTTCGCCGAATCTCCCGCGGTGGGGACAAAAGGCAGGCCCCCGCCCTACGGATATGGCGGGGCGAACGGACGATATTGCCCCCAGTGGTGATAAGCTTTTCGGGGGTGAGGGCGAAGATAAGAAGGGGACACCTGGAAAAGGCGGCAAGTCTTAGGCAGTTTACCTATCTAGCGGGTCGGTAGAGACACGCTGTCTTTCGCCCTGGTGATTACGCTTTTTACGGATAATGAGACGCGTTGTTTGCTGCTGCCCGTCTCTTCGAAGTATCTTGTCAGCGTTTCCAGGGATTTCTTCTGCTGCCGGCTTACCGACATGTAGCTGAGCGTGTAGCCGTCCGGATTTTTTAATATAAGCACGCAGGTATTGCCGCGTTTCTTCCCGCCGTGTTCGGTAAGTTCTATTTCCATCATACGGACCAATCTGGTGGGCACCTCGATTATAGCCATGTCGCCGTCGCTGTCCAGAATCAATAGCTTACGGGTATTATGCGGCGTATGCCCGTCCGACGAAAGGGTTTTTAAAACGATAAGCGGGTAGCTGTATTCGGCTTTATAAATGGGCATGGAGACTTCCATGTCGTCTTCCTGATAGTAGGGTAACCTCTCCAGCACCTTCGGTGTGGCTTCCGGTTGTGCCTGGCGCCGCCGCTTCCGGTATTCGGAAATGATGGTTACACGTTCGGATTCATTGAGCCTTATTATCGACTTCAGGTATTTCTTCAATATGTCCGGCAATATGCCGTTTTTCAGGGCGTGCTCCAGGATGTGTTCCAGCGCCCATACCTCTTTCTGTCCGACCTCGACAGTCGCCGGGATGAACTGCCCTGGAGCCGTTTCCAGTCCTACGGTAGCAAAGGACCTGCGGCGGTGTGCCATGCCCGCCGCGCCGTCCCGGGCGCGCTCGTATACCATGCGGCTGACGATTGATGAGTAGACTTTACCGGAGACATCGCAATAGAGCATCCTCACCTTACCCCTGGGTATTTTCTCGTCGGCAAGGCGTACCGGCTGGAGAAACAGGACGTCGTTCGGCTGTTTTCGCTTTATTATCCCCATGCTTACGTTAACCCGGCTAAGTCCGTGTATATATGGTACGTCCTTTGTTTTGATTGTGTCAATAGCGTAATAGTCATGGTGAGTCTGAAGCAGGTTAATTTGACTTCACGAATGGAAAATGCCGATAATTATTATGGAGCAGCATTAGCTAGACCGAAGAAGGAGGCTCGAATATGGATGTTGTTGATGCTATCAAAGAGAGAAAGAGTTTCCGGGCTTTTAAGCCCGACCCCGTCCCGCTGGATATCATCAAAAAGATAATGGAGCAGGCGCTGCGGGCCCCGTCCTGGGCTAATACCCAGCCCTGGGAGTTCGCCGTAGCCACCGGCAAGAAGCTGAAGGAGATAGAGGAAGGCTTTGTGAAAAAGGGCTTGCAGGAGCCGTATAACGAGGTCGCCCGACCGTACGAGTATCCGGAACCGTACATGTCCCGTATACGCGCCCTGCAGCCTAAAGACCGCAAAGAACTGACCAAGGAAGAGTGGGACGCCCGTACGATGGACAATTTTCGCCACTACGGCGCCACAACATGTATCTATCTCCTCGTCGGGAAGCCCATCTTCCAGCAGTCCAAGGGCATTAACGTCTGGTCGCTGTACGATTCCGGCTCGGCGGTGCAGAACATCATGCTGCTGGCTACCAACTACGGACTGGGGACGGTGGCGCAGGCGCAGGCGGTGGTCTATCCGGATATCATCAGGAAGGTGCTGGGAATCCCCGAGGATAAGCTCATCGCGCTGGGAATTTCTATCGGCTACCCCGACCTTGATAACCCGGTTAATCAAAGCAGAACGGCCCGCGAACCGCTGGACGAAGTCGTTAAGTTTTACGGTTTTTAGTAGAAGCTATCATACCTTTTTAAGCTTCCACCTGCCCAGCCTGAAGTAGGCGATGTAGGCTATTGCCCCGGCCAGCATGCCGCCGACTATCGCCCAGCGTATGCCCAGGACACCGAGGTCGGTAACCTTAGGCAGGATAAAGGCTAAGGGCAGCTGTACTACCCATAACATGATGATGGCGATTATCATGTTCGGGATGGTATCCCCGGCACTGGCGATGCAGCTCTGCAGGACGGAGATAAACCCGATAATCGTGAAAGCCGCGGCCGCTATCCTGATAAATGTGCTCCCGATTCCTATCAACTCGGGGTCGGTGGTGAAAATGCCTATTATGCTTTCCGCCCACAGCAGAATGGCCCCCGAGCAGACTACCATAACGGCTTCCAGAATCCCCACCGCCATCCAGGCGCTCTTCTCGGCACGCTCCGGCTGACGGGCGCCCAGGTTCTGCCCCACCAGCACGCCGGCTCCCATGCCGAATCCCATACCGGGCAGCATGATGAACATCTCCACGCGGGTAGCCAGGGAGTGGGCGGCTATTGCTATGGTACCGAAGGGGGCTATCAGCCACGTCAGCACGAAGTTGCCGAACGACCTCTGCAGGTGCATGACGAGGGCGGGAACGCCGATTTTCAATATACGCCAGATGATATCAAGGTCGAGGCGGAAATCCTGGCGGGTAAGGTGCAGCCGGGTCTTCCCTCCTAAAAGAAGCCATAATACGAGAATCATCCCCAGCACCTGGGATATTATATTACTCAGGGCCGCCCCGGTCACGCCCATCTGAGGAAATATCCACAGTCCCAGGACGAGGAAGGGACAGAGTGTCACGTGAATAACTCTCAGCAGGGCTTCTATATACAATGGTCTTATGGTGTCTCCCGCGGACTGGATAATGTATAAGCCCATTACCAGCACATCCAGAGCTATCCAGCCGGCGAACATGACACGCATATAGGCTATCCCATCGGCCATGACGTCCGCCTCCAGTCCGAACAGGCTCATGACGGGTTTTGCCAGCAGGATGCCGATGGTCATCATCAGGGCGCCCCAGGTAACGCTGAGAATCAGGGCCTGGGCGGCAATATGATTGGCCTCCGGTATATCGCCCGCTCCCACGTAGCGGGCGACCATAGCCCTCACGCCGAAAATCAGTCCGATATCCATCGCCATCACCAGCATGACGACGATATTGGCGATACCCACCCCGGCGATAGCGGCGGGCCCCAGCCTCCCCACCCAGACCATGTCGGCTACCTGGCTGACCACGAAGAGGGTCTCCATTAATACCATAGGCCAGGATAACAGCAGCAGGTTGCTGACGATGGGACCCTGCGTCCAGTTCTTGTTAAATAGGCTCTCGTTTCGGTCGGGTTTTTCCGTGTCTGGCATTATACGCAGATACTTCTTTCCACAGGAATAAAGTGTCAATAATGTACGGCGGGAGCAACCGGGTCCGGAGGAATCGATTGCCCTTAAATAATACACTCTGTCCGAATTACTGTCAATTTACGTGGACTGCCTGCCCCTGAAGGGCATTTTGACACGGTTACGATTAGTAAAGTATCATGATTACTAGTCCCTGAGAAAGAGCAAGGAGGATAATACCTCATGGCAGGAAATCAATTTGATAATTATGTAGCCAGCAAGCCCATCTACGAAGCCGGTAATCCAAATGTAAAAGGGCGGCAGCACCCCACCATGACTTACATGAGCGCCAAGCAGGTGCCCGAAGCCAACTACTATATAGAACTGGGGTGGATATACGATATACCATCGCCGAACCCCCACATCAACGAGCACGTGCACGACTATGATGAAATCGTGCTGCACTGGGGCGGCGACTGGAAAAGGCCACAGGTACTCGGCGGCGAGATAACATTCTATGTTGGCGGACAGCCGATAACGTTCAATACGACGACGGGGGTATTTATACCGGCGGGAGTGCCGCACGGGCCGATGATATGGAACAGGTTCGAGTTTCCGCACATCGAGATGGCGATGATGCTGGGGACGGGCGACCCGTTTAAGGGGTGGGGAGAGAGCGGTATAAGCGAGCCGAGGAAGAGCCTGCCGGTAAAGAAGGAAGATATCGACTATGAGCAGTATGTGATACGCAGTCCCATGCGGGAGTCCCCGGGGGCGCTCTCCGGGAAGGGGAGGCAGAGTCCCACGATGACCTACATGAGCGGTGCCCAGATACCCGGAGTCAAGTACTATATCGAGTTCGGCTGGATATGGGAAGTAACCGATACTATCGGCGAAATGAAGCACGATAACTTCGACGAGATAGTGATGCATATCGGCGGCGACCCGGAGAACCCGGAAGACCTGGGAGCGGATATGACATTCGGCCTCGGCGGCGAAGAGATGAAGTTCGATAAGAACTTCGCCATGTATATTCCCAAGGGCATGAATCACGGCCCGTTAATCTGGCACAAGGTGAGGAGACCCCACATAGAGATGGCGATAATGCTCGGCGCGGGCACGCTTAAAGAGGGGTGGGGATTCGACATCGGCGATATGACCCGGATGAGGCTGGCGAGAGAGCGTGGAGAAGACGTGAGGTTGACGCCGGGTATTGAGCCGGAGAAGCCGAAGAAATAGAGTCGTTACGGAATGCCCGGGCTTTTTCTACTAATAGAGAAAGTTCGGGCTGATTTTTCCACGAAGACATATATTATAGCGAAGGGGGCAATAGAAGGTGGGCGAACTGAAGACCGGTAAATATATCATTACCGACGTTAAAGCGGATAAGCTGTTTCCCGGCGAGCAGAGTGGTATCGGCAGGAAGCCCGCGACCGGGCACGTTACGCCGACACACGTGATGTGGCTGGACGGGGACGTTGTTCCCGGCGCTTTCTACTCGGAAAGCGTCTGGATATGGCCGGACTGCGCCTCGGAGCAGCCCGCCGCCCAGGAACACACGCATACTTTTACGGAAGTAATCACGTTTTTCGGGACCAACTTCGAGGACCCGAAGGATTTGTGCGGTGAGGTAGAGCTGTGGCTGGACGGTGAAAAGCATGTCATGACCAAGAGTTTTCTGGCTTATATACCGGCGGGCATGAAGCACTGCCCTCTCATCGTGCGGAGAGTAGAGAGGCCGATATTCCATTTTACGGTGGGATTGGGCGCCGATTACATCCGCGAGAAGTAATAACAGGGTGGTATCTTACAGCGTCTCCTCTTTACCGTAGGACAGCAGGACGTAGTCGCCGTCTTTGGCGTAATCCGGGTATTCCGGTGGTATGTCACGATTTGATGTCGGCGTGATAGTCCTGTAAGGACCTGACCCCCGGTTCGCATTGACGGTACTCCGCGATGCCCTTGATAGCTGCCATAGCTGCCGCCAGTGTGGTTATATAGGGCACCTTGTATTTGATAGCGGCTTTTCGTATATAAGAATCATCGTATTGGCTCAATTTGCCGCTCGGTGTATTAATGACTAACTGGATTTCTCCGTTCATGATAGCATCAACAATATTGGGTCGCCCCTCGTGCATTTTGAGTATTAACTCCGCGTCTATATCCTTACCTGTCAGGAATTCGTGAGTGCCCTGAGTAGCCAGTATCTTAAAACCGAGTTCGGCAAATTGCCTGGCGACATCGTAGACCGCGGGCCTGTCCTGAGGCGAT